>NZ_CP141607.1 GCF_035593345.1 Lelliottia sp. JS-SCA-14
TGCGGGTCCCATTCAATCAGCAGTGTCTTTGCGTTTAATTGCAAATCAAGAGCAGCAGCAACGGCTATAGCGCCTGATGTAGTACTTTTGCCAGTACCACCTTTATGGTTCTGAGTAACAATTGCTCGGCTTTGATAGACGTCGCGATATCGAGGATACCCTAGCGCGTCCATGATTTTCTGGACATCCCACCGGGTATAAAGATGGTTCTTATTCTGGTAAATAGGTGCCCCAACGAGTCCTTTGTCTTCAAGCTCAGATAGTATTTTGTTGAAAGTGACTCGTGATTTTCCAAAAAAGTCAGACAGATTCTTTTTGTTCAGGCAATGGTTGTAAATAAGACGGTCAACACCTTCAACACTATCATCTGAAACCGAAACTCTTGACGATGCCATCAGTGATTCTTTCAGCGAGATTTGTTCGCTCTTCATGCGTTGGCCGACAAGGGCGATCTTTTCAATCAGATTCATTTTTCCAATCCCTCTAACCTTAGATTTGTTTTTAAACGCATATGTGTAAACTTTACGTATAATGCGTTCATTTTCTATATATGCGTATAAGTGTACAGGTAATAATCATTAGGCGCTAACATTCTGTGTTCGATTTAGCTGATTTTTCGATTCAACGTGCATTTATTGGTGCTCAAATTTTATGTGTTCATCGCTTTGAAATTTGCAATGTGCATGCGATTAGTTTGGCGATTAAGGGGGTTAAACGGTGCTGAGGCAGGCATAACTTCCGAGGGTAGGTCTGGCGATTAAGGGGGTTAAACGGTGCTGAAGCAGGCATAACTCCCGAGGGCCGGTCTGGCGATTAAGGGGGTTAAACGGCGCTGAGGCGGGCATAACTCCCGAGACCGGTCTGGCGATTAAGGGGGTTAAACGGCGCTGAGGCGGGCATAACTCCCGAGACCGGTCTGGCGATTAAGGGGGTTAAACGGCGCTGAGGCGGGCATAACTCACGAGACCGGTCTGGCGATTAAGGGGGTTAAACGGTGCTGAGGCGGGCATAAGTCCCGAGGGCTGGTCTGGCGATTAAGGGGGTTAAACGGTGCTGAGGCGGGCATAACTCCCGAGGGCTGGTCTGGCGATTAAGGGGGTTAAACGGTGCTGAGACAGACATAACTCCCGAGGGCCGGTCTGGCGATTAAGGAGGTTAAACGGTGCTGAGGCAGACATAACTCCCGAGGGCTGGTCTGGCGATTAAGGGGGTTAAACGGTGCTGAGACAGACATAACTCCCGAGGGCCGGTCTGGCGATTAAGGGGGTTAAACGGCGCTGGGGAGGGAAAAATTCT
The DNA here is from genome assembly GCF_035593345.1 of Lelliottia sp. JS-SCA-14. Taxonomy (NCBI): domain Bacteria; kingdom Pseudomonadati; phylum Pseudomonadota; class Gammaproteobacteria; order Enterobacterales; family Enterobacteriaceae; genus Lelliottia; species Lelliottia sp. JS-SCA-14. Next base: position 1,297 of record NZ_CP141607.1, read on the forward strand.
TGAGGCCGGTCTGGTTACTAAGGTGAGGGTAAGTGGCGGTTAATAGGATAGTGTCCGCCATGAAAAGTGTAGATCTATCTGAATCACCAGTGTGGGTGATTTTCGACCACAATCTTAAACCAAATATAAATTCTATGATTTTAAGATATGCGCGCTATCGGAATATCACTCCACCGGGTGGTGTATGCAGGAAAAAGCATCTCTCTCTTCATTTGCCATTCCGGTGCAATCCCCCTGCCGGCAAACCATACCTTACCCATCCCAGAATGATTAATCTGATCCAGCACTTTCATTAGCTGATCGCTATCGGCATGGGGCTGAACTTCATCGAACAGATTCAGCTGTGATATGCCCGTCGGTGTAAAATCATTAAGCATAATTCCTGCTTTTGCAAATCGATGCCCCTCTCGCCAGATTCGATCAAGGGCTTTCATCGCTGCAGCAATAATGTCTCTTGTATCACGAGTAGGCGTCAGTAACTTTTCACTGGCTACATTCCCATAGTAGGGTTCGTTAATAGCGAAAGGCGATGTTTTGACGAACACCGAAATATGGCGGCAGTACTGACGCTCTCCACGGAGCTTTTCTGCAGCGCGCTCTGCGTACTGACATACTGCCTGTCTCATCGACTCATACGTTGTAATTCGCTCTCCGAACGATCTGCTGCAGATGATTTGCTGTTTAGCCGGTGGAGCTTCTTCCAGACTGATGCAGGATTCGCCGTTAAGCTCTCTGGCCGTACGCTCAAGAACAACGGAGAAGTTGCGCCGTATAAAAGAGGGATTCGCCTGTGCCAGCTGCAGTGCTGTGGTGATCCCCATTGTGGCCAGCTTTTTCGCTATACGATTTCCTACACCCCAGACTTCCGCTACAGGTTGCAACGATAACAGCTTCTCGGTACGGCGACGGTTATTCGGTGTTAAGACCAGAACACCACGAAACTGTGGCCATTCCTTAGAAGCCCACTGGGCGCTTTTAGCTAACGTTTTGCTGGGACCACCTCCAACTCCAATCGTCAGACCGGTCCCGGATTTGACGTGTTCGCGCAGCTGATGTCCAAACACCTCATAGTCTATACAGCTGTCAATACCACTGATGTCGAGAAACATTTCATCAATCGAATATTGCTCCACTCGGGGGGCCATTTCTTCAATATGGGCCATGACTCTGTTAGACAGGCTCGCATAAAGCTCATAATTACTGGAAAAAACATGAACCTTTTCCGTGAGCTGGGCATGTTTAAGCTGGAACCACGGCATTCCCATTTTTATATTTTGTAGCTTTGCGGGCCCGTTCCTGGCAATTACACAGCCATCGTTGTTGCTCAAAACGACGATGGGTTTGCCGCGTAAGTCAGGCCGGAAAACGCTTTCGCAGGAGGCGTAAAAACTGTTTACGTCGGCAAGAGCGAACATCAGCCTGCATTCCGGGTTTTATGAATGAACGACATCACCACACCAAAAACCTGCAGATGTTCTGGATCAGGGTAAAGGGTAGGGTAGGCAGGGTTCATCGGTTGCAGGGCCAGCTGAGGAGTCAGCAACAGTCTCTTAACTGTGAATTCACCGTCAATTTCAGCGATGACGATATCCCCATGCATTGCCCGCTCCGCTTTATCCACGATCATCAAATCACCACTGTGCAGCCCAAGATCATTCATTGAGTCACCCAGGGCCCGGACAAAGTACGTGGAGCTGCGCCGCCGGATACAGTAGTCGTTCAGATCGAGTTCTGCTTCGGTGTAATCGGCAGCCGGCGACGGGAAGCCGGCCGGGCAGCACTCTGTATAGAGTGGTGCAGTTTGGGTTTCCGGAGTGGATGTCGGTGTGATGAATCGCAGCATAGTCAACCTTCAAAATATTACTGTTTATTTATCCAGTATATCAGGGCGTAGAGATTATTCCAGACCCCTTAAGATGCTCAGATTGAGCTGATTAATACGCTGAAATATCGATATTAATCATTTTTAGGTGTTTTGATTAGCTCAAATTGAGCTAAATATATTTACATGAATGGTTTTTGGTGTATCATTTAACTCAATTTGAGCGCAACTAAAATTCCAAAATGAGGAACATGATGAACGTTTACTGCGATGATGGTTCCACCAACGTAAAACTGGCCTGGTTTGCTGATGACAAGCTGAAGACTTCGCTCTCTCCAAATTCTTTCCGTCATGGCTGGAAAGTCGATTTCGGTGGCACGGCGTTTAACTACCGGGTAGGGGCACTGAAATACACCTGGGACAGCGTAAGCCGGGATGCGGTGTCGACCACGAATGTGGAGTATCAGTACGGGGATCTTAATCTTCTTGCTGTGCACCATGCTTTACTGAACAGTGGGCTGCCTCCACAGCCTGTGACGCTGACCGTTACACTCCCACTGAGCGAGTACTATGATCATGACTGTCAGAAAAACGAGGAAAACATCCGCCGTAAAAAGGAAAACCTGCTGCGTGCCATCGAGCTCAACAGAGGCGAGGCTTTCACGGTTAATGATGTCATCGTGATGCCGGAATCCTTGCCGGCAGCGTTCAGCCGCCTGGCAGAACTGAAGCCGGGACCTGGTGAGACTACGCTGATTATTGACCTCGGTGGCACCACGCTGGATGCCGGTGTCATTGTGGGTCAGTTTGAAGATATCAGCGCCGTGCACGGTGACCCGTCTGTCGGGGTTTCTCAGGTCACCCGGGCTGCGCAGGCAGCACTGCGTTCTGCAGACAGTGAAACAAGTCCGCTGATCGCAGACCAGATTATTCGCGGGCGAAAAGATCGTGCATTTCTCGACAGCATCATTAATGATGCATCCAGAATTGACTATGTTATTGACAAAATTGAAGAAGCAATCGGGTCTCTGGGTGCCCGGGTTGTCAGTGAACTGACCCGCTTCAGAAGCGTGAATCGCGTGCTGCTTACCGGTGGTGGCGCACCGTTGATTGAAGGGGCCATCCGCCAGGCCTGGCCACTTGCAGCGGATCGCATCGAGATTATTTCCGATCCCCAACTGGCCCTGGCTCGTGAGATTGCGCTTTATCAGAAAGAGGACTGACTGTGCCTGCCGGCAAATATTCGCTCTACCTGTATCAAGATGACTGCCGTGACATGCAGACCCGGGAAACCATCGAGGGGGTTTCCCAACCGCTGCGCGGTGAGTTCCTGCGCGCCACGGCAATTTCCGGAGCGGTGTTGTACCGTATCGATGTGCGGCTGCCGGCTGCACTGGCATCACTGTTTGTCAGCCCGCTGTTGCCCGGGCAACTGACAGGCCTGTTGTCACTGTTGTCCGGTAACGGGGCTGCAGCTGCGGGGGAGGGGGCTGATGTTCTTTATTCCTGGAAAGCCGGGAAATATTCAGGCTCTGCTGAGCGGCGTCGCTTTAATCTGATCCTGAACGACGATGAGAGTTCAACGTTGCTGACGCAGCTGCTTGATGATGCCTCGAGCCGGCAACGTGGAACATTACTCCGTGAACTGGTGATAGCCGGGTGCGCACTGCATGATCTGGACAGCCGTTTTCCACGACTGTTGTCCAGCATGCCGGAACCACCGGCAACAATCGATGAGCTGAGTTTGCTGGCTGGTAAACTTCTGGGTCAGGCGGCGCCGGTGAAGCCGCCTGAAAACATCGATGCAGCTGCCGCTCCCGTCGTGGAGCCCGCAACTGGCCGGGATGTCCTCCGGCAAAATATGAAGAAACTGCTGTAAATCTCCTGTCCTGAGAGCGTGCAATGCCGTCAGATGGCGTATTGCACGGCTCTTATCACACCTTCTCCTGTGCTCTTTGTTCTCTGCATGTGACCTGTACCGAACCGGTAACAGACACAACCGACTGGTTGAATAGTGAGCAGTGAAGTTCGCACTGCAGGGAATGGACTCTGCAGCTGCTTATCCACAGGCTGTCCTGCCGATTACTGACCTGCTTTGTGGACAAGTCATCGCAGATAATTTCCCGTCAGCAGTGCACCTGCGGTCGTAGCCATTTTTTGCGCCTGCAGCTGCCGTTCCGGCATCGCTCTTTCACTGGCCACCTTCGGCGGCCGCTAAGGAAAGCCGGTGAACCGGCCTGTCCGCACCTCCGTATGCCGGGACTCCGTAGATGCCTGTCTGACGCGCCCCGATGCGCCATGTAGTCGGCGCACCTGCCTGCAGCGACGTGTTTTCCACTTTATTCCCGGCTCCTGGCAGCGGCTGACGCCGTGCCCTGTACACTAACCCGGGCCGCGTTGCCAACAAGGCACGTTGCTCTCCCGTACTCACCCGTTCGCAGCATTCCGGCACATTCAGTCCGGAATGCTTTGCGCTGCGGCTTGCGTCGGGGCCTTGTTTTCACCGCTCTACTCCCGGGTTGTTTCCCGGTCACGGCGTAGCCGGATCGAGATAACTTTAACCGAGGAGTAAACATGCCTAACTGGTGCTGCAACCGACTTTCTTTCACTGGCCATGCTGATGACATTGCCCGTCTCCATCGTCTGGCCAATGCCGAATTTACCCCGTGGCATCGCATTGCCGTTATGCAGGGCATACAGCTCTTTTGTGCAGGCGCTGCCGGGTTGTTGCAGGTAACGGAAGAGTCCGAATACGCGCCATACCCGGCGCTCATCGCGAGTGGCCGAGGCGTCATTTCACCTGAGAACCTCGCCTTTACCCGCTGGTTCGGGTTGCTGAAAACCTGCATCCGGCTTGATGAGGCCAGCTGCAGCCAGTTGCATCAGCTGTGGCTCGACAGCGGAATTCAGCATCGCCTCTGGGAAACGCTGAATGATGAACAGCAGAGCGTAATCAGCACTCTCTACAACCGTAAGCACAGCGACTGGCATGGCATGTTTGCGCGCAATGATGCCGGGGAGTGGTGGGACAAACTTTGTCGAGGTGACGGGAAAGAGAGCGAAATACAGCCGCTCGACCTGCGTATGGTTGTGCCGGTACGCCTGGATATCGAAATCAATGGCTTTAACGGCGGGGTGCTTGAAGGTATTCCGTCATCGTACAGCGAGTACATAGCGCTGTTCGGCGTGAAATGGCCAGTCGGTTACGAGCTGAATGTGTCCTTCCACAGCGAAACATGCATCCAGATTGATTTCGATACGCCGTGGAGCGCACCGAATGATGACGTTCTGGCAGAGATGAGCCAGCAGTTCAACTGCACCCTTGAGCACTGGTACGCCGGGCAGGGCTGTGACTTCTGTGGGTACGGTCACTTCGAGGCGGGCGAAAAAACGGAAGAACTGATCGATTCGCTTGTCTGGGAGGATATCGACTGCGATGAAGAGGAGCGCTACGCCGGGGTTATTGGTCCTGAGTGGATTATCAACAATGTGGCCAACTTCGGCGGCTGACCGGGAGGAGGGCGGGGAAACCCGCCCGGAACAGGTATGCAAAAAGCAGAGGTCTCAATGAACTGGTTAGCCAGCTTTACTGTCCGGGTGACAGAAACTGAAATCGATACGCACCACATTATCTCCGCCGACAGCGAACAGCTGGCCGAACGGGGTGTTCAGGAGATGGGGCGCACATGGTGGGAAATGTTGGAGGAAGAAGTGGATGGCTGCTGCTGGCGGTTTCCTGAAGGTGAGGTGAGCTATTTCTCGCTGGTTCCGCTGGCTGATGTCGAAACCCGCATCCTGCTGGATTTGAAGTTTCTCGATCGGTGGTGTGTGACAGTGTCACAGGAAACACCCCGGATTTGCGATGTGTATGGCTGTCACTGGAGCTATTTCCGGCGATAAAAAGGAGGGTATCAGGCGAGAGGCTGCCTGATACCGCTTTTTCCCGACAAAATGGATGTCGCTGCGCTCCTTTTTTACCCGCTCCCCTCGAGGGGTTTCAACTGCCTGGTGCCAGTGTGCAACGACCGTCGTTTAAGGGACGGGCGTTTTTTCCGCGGCTGTTCCGCGCCAGTGATATTTTGCGCGAACCAGCCGCATTTTATAAGGCGCGCCCTTCAAGCCACTTTCGCGGCATATCCTCGCCGCCAGAAGATGCGGCTGCGGTATTCCACGGTTGGCCTGACCCTTCTCCGGTCGTTGCGTACTTGCCCCAGGCAGCAGGGAACGGGGACCACAAGGGTCCCCTCCTGTCGCCCCATGCCACCGCAGGAGGGCTTGTTATGTCACGATTCATCCAGGGCAATTCCGTCCAGATTATGTCCACATTCCCGAACAAATCCGTCGATTTCATTCTGACCGATCCGCCGTACCTCGTCGGCTTTCGCGACCGCCAGGGGCGCACGATCGCCGGTGATGTGACCGACGAATGGTTACAACCGGCGTGCCGCGAAATGTATCGCGTACTCAAAGACGACTCGCTTATGGTCAGTTTCTACGGCTGGAACCGCGTGGACCGTTTTCTGGCCGAGTGGAAAGCCGCCGGGTTTAAAGTGGTCGGCCACCTGGTCTTCACCAAAAGCTACTCCTCCAAAAAAGCCTATGTCGGCTACCGCCATGAGTGCGCTTATCTGCTGGCAAAAGGCCGTCCGCGTCTGCCGGACAACCCGCTGCCGGATGTGATGGAGTTTAAGTACACCGGCAACCGTCACCACCCGACAGAAAAGCCTGTCACCAGCCTGCAACCGTTGATCGAGAGCTTCACACATAAGAACGCCATCGTTCTCGATCCGTTTGCTGGCTCAGGCTCTACGTGCGTCGCCGCCGCACAGGCCGGCCGCCGTTACATCGGGATTGAGCTGCTGCCGGAGTACCACCGGGCCGGGGTGAATCGCCTTGCCGCTGTTGCGCGCGCGATGCTCCAGCCCGCCGCTAACGACGCGTATCTGCCGGAGGCCGCGTAATGAATTATGCAGGTCTGGAAGATCTCCGCACGGACGTGGCGAGCCTGGCAAACACCATGTGCGACCTGCGTACCACCCTGAACGCGCTGGAACGCCGTTACCGGTTTGATTCTGAGGCACTGGCAGAGCGCCTGGCCCGTCAGACCTTATGCCGTGCCAACGTGCTGTTTATGCAGGCCTATAACGAAATCCTTGAGCTGGACGCCTGCTTTAAAGACTGAACCCTGCCGGGGAACTGCCCCCGGCAACCACCTTAACCGGAGATAAAACTATGTACGGAACCCGAAAGGAACTTACCCGCGAACTGAAGGACGCATTTGTTGCCGATGAACCGCTTGCGTTACTGGTCTGGACGACCGAAAGCATCAAAAGCTGGTTGCGCGCGCACGGTATTACCGAAAGCGAGGCCGCAGAAGTGCTGATTGGTATCGGCAATTTACCGATGCGCGATCACCAGTCTGACGGTGTTTCCTTTGACACTATTGCGAACCTGCTAAACGGTGTCAGATCACAATCGCGCCCGATTAATGTGCCTGCCGATGTGCTTATGCCCCTCAGTGAGTCGGCCGAGCGTGCGCTGAAAACCATCCGGGAAATGGAAACGGATTGTGAGCTTCCCGCCTCCGATTATGTCGATGGCGCGTTTGCAGATGTGGCGCTGCTGCGCGAGTTGCTGGCAGCTTAAGGGCAAATTGTCACGCCGCCTGGCGGCGTGACGGTTAACGGAGAAGAAGCATGATTTCAGAATGTACCTTTGACGCACTAGTGACCTGTCGCGGAAACGACCTGTTACGCGCCCAGGCCTGGCCGGAAAATGCCGAAGTGGCGACCGATGCCCGCCCGGGCTGGGTGAATGTCTTCGCCCGTTTCACCGGCGATGAACTGGCGACGCTGCTGATTAACCTGAGTGCCGGCAACGGCCTGACACAGCTACAGCGCCAGCGCCTGAATGCCGCCGCCCTGAAACTTCGCGGAACGGAAGCCTCAATGGTGATTTATGGCGACCGCTATGTGGCGCCGGAGACACCAGGGAGTAATGCCCGCATTAACTTTCCATTTGCCGGGGAATGGCTGAATGATCCGGAAATTGCCGCCGTGCGGGAGTGTATTACCCGTGCCGTGCTGACGATTTGCCGCCAGGTGCTGAATGACTCGCGGATGATCCGCCAGGCTCTGACGCCGCTTGTCATGCCCCGGATTTTTGAACGGCAGACCCGTCATTTCCGGGTGGTGGTGGACGAAAGCGACGATGAAAACTGGCTGGGCACAGATGAACCTGACGAGGTAAAGCGGGTGCTCGATGCGATCCTGAACCAGGGGGCGCGTTACTGCGCCATTCGGGTGACGATTGTCCACGAACTCACTGAAACGATTGTGGCCTGGACACCGATGGCCGATGTGCTGCGGGTACCGGGAGAGCCGCCGCGCCGGTGGTTTGAACGGGACTGCCTGCGCGATGCGGTCCGACTGGCCCGGCAGGAGCTGCGGGGGATCCTGAACATGAACAATAAAGACTGAGCGGGCGGGGCAGGGAAGCCCCGGACTGGCGGGAATGATTCGGATGTCGCTGGCTCCGCTGTATGCCGGCACCCGCCTCCGGCCGATGCCGGGAGGACTGAAATATGTGGCCGCGGTGCGGTGGCGGGTAGTGCCGTGCATCCATCGTAGCCCGGCCGCCTGGGATACAAGGGTAAAGCTACGCCGCGGCGGTCACCCGGTCCCTCAGTCACTCCGGACGTGATTTTCCCGTTGTTCGTTCGCTCAGGTTTCGCTCTCTCTCCGTTCAACTCCCGTCCTCCACTCCCTCGGGCTGCGGCTTCCCTTGCGCCCTTGCATCCCAGGCTTTAACGCCGGGCTTTTATGGATGCACGGCACTACCCGGTGTCGCGGCCTATGTGATTTCGGAGGTTTACAATGCAAACTCAAACCCGCGCAGTTGTCCTGAATGTTGAAGAAACCGATCGCCTGTCTTTTATGCCGTATATGTTCGGTGACGATTTTATGGTTGCCGAAATGCAGATTTACGCGCTGGCACAGCTGCACCTGCCGGAGCTGAGTTGCAGCGCCTGGCATTTTATCCGCCTGCCGAACGGTGGCGGCTACATGATGCCCGATACTGACCGTGTGCTGCTGGTTAATGATGAAAACTGGTTTGACAGCACCGTGAGCGCGGATGCGGCCGGGATCATTCTGACCATGATGGCCATGACTAAACGCTGCGCCCACCATCACGCCTGCGGTGAACGCATTTCAGGTTCTACGGCGCTGACGCAACTGTATATGAACCGGGATGCACAGCTATGGAACTTTATTGATGCTCACCCGGAACGCGCTGCAATTTATGCCGCGCTGGACTGAGCAGGGAAGGGCGGTGTGACCGCCCTTGTTTTCTCCGGTGTCCTGACGTGCTCCCGTGCAGGGTGCTGGCTTTCGTGCCGGGAACACCTTCGCGCGCCTGCGGCGCCCGGGGAATGCTGCGCTGACGCGCGGCCGCCCCGCAGCCGCGGATGCTGTGCCCGCACAGGCCTGAACCTCTTGTAAGACACTTTTTTGCGCGGGTGAGAGCCGTTTTTCATCCTGGACAGGAGGCTGGCAAGCGGCGGGTTTTGAGTCCTGAGTGACTGATTTTTCGACTGTTTAACTCTCATTTTAATGCCAGTTCAGTTGGTGCGCCCGGGTGTGGCCTGGGCGTCCGGGCGGGCTGTCATGCAAGCACAGAGCCAGCAAGCTGTCTCTGCCCGGGCCCAAAAGCGGGCCAGCGGGTTTCCATCCCTGACGCGACAGCAAGGTCAAGGGCAGCTTGCAGCATCCCGTGGGGATGCGCCGCCAGGTCGCGCCGGTGACGGCGCTCACAGCACGATGCCGGAAAACGGCATCGCGTAAGGCGCAGACGGCCGAAACGGCTGGCCGCCAGCCTGTCCTCCTTCCGCATTTTCATCTGCCTTACCCCGGCTCAGGCCCCTTCTCCGGGGGCTGAAGACACCACAACCCGAAACCGGCGTACAGGTAAGGCTGAAGCCCGGTCACAAAAACTTTTCCAGGTAAAACTTTTTGCGCCCGCCCTGTACACCGGCCCCGGCCCGTGGTGTTGACGCCCCAACGGAGAAGGCACCCGACCCGATGCGCTGAAAAGCAGAATGAAAAGCGCGTCAGAGGAAGGTCTTTTTTCAACAACACATTCAGATTTGAGGATAGTCATCATGGCGAGCAAAGGCGTAAACAAAGTCATTCTGGTGGGGTATCCGCGGCAGCTCTCTGTATATCAGCGATATCGACAAGCTAAGCCGTGAAGAAATACGTATCAACCGTTTCGTCGAAGTTGCCCCACCATCAGAACACGCTTTGCTGGCCACTGCGCCATTCCGACGCCGCCGTAGCCATGTCCGTAATGATCGTGTGCAGCGCATTCTTCGCGTACTGGAAGAATCCCCCGGTAGCGCAGATACCTCGGCGCTGGTACTGACCGATCCGGCGCTGGCCGCTGTGTGTGAATTCAGCCTCGAATGCGAATTTAGCTGGAAGCGACCACCCAGAGCTGCGGTTCGCTCCTCGATACTCTGGCGGATGGTTCTCGGGAGTCTGCCGGCGCGCGGCAGAGGTTTCCGGAGCCGGTTGCGTAGCCCGCATCTGATGAATGCCGGGCTCAAAACGATTGAGAAAGCCGCTCAGAACCATGTGGTGCTTGAGACTGAAAAGCGAAATAACGGCAATTAATTCCTCGCCAGAATACTGCACAAACACTCCCTTCGCCGGCACCGTGCCTGGCACAGATATGGAATCAGATATGAAACTCAACCTGAAAGCGCTTGCAGCGGCTGTGTGTCTGACCGCTGCGGCGAATACCGCTTTTGCCTCTCCCTCACTGGATGTCGGATTTTCGCCGGAGGGCAGCGCAGAGCAACTGGTCATCCGGACCCTGAATGATGCCCGCGAAAGTATCCGTCTGATGGGCTACAGCTTCACCTCTCCCGAAGTCGTTAAATCACTGGTGGCGGCAAAGCGGCGTGGCGTTGACGTCAGGGTGGTGGTGGATGACAAAGGCAACCGCAGTAAAGCAAGCGTGGCCGCCATGAACGTGGTGGCCAGCGCCGGCATCCCGCTGCGTACGAACGCACAGTATAAAATCATGCATGACAAAGTGATCATCACGGATGGCGCGAACGTCGAGCTGGGGTCTTATAACTACACTCGCAGTGCTGCTGACTCCAATTCAGAGAACGCGCTGCTTGTCCGTGGCGTACCTGCGCTGGCTCAGACCTATCTGGCACACTGGCAGTTGCGCTGGGACGGTGGTTCAGACTGGCACCCTTCTTACTGACAGCCCTCAATCCTTCTTTGTTCATCACTGTGAACGGCGGGCCAACGTCGTTTACTCTCTGGTATTGAAGTTACATCGCCGATTTGAATGTTCTGTAGTATTCTCTGAAAATTCGAACAATTTTCGCGGAGGAGGCAGAAATGTCGCAATCAGATGATTCAGTCACTTCCTCAAAACGGTCCACTCGTCCCTATCGCAAAGGTAATCCCTTAAGCGACACTGAGAAGCAGCAGGCCGCTGTTGCCAGGAAAAAAATTTCGCATAAAGAACTAAAGATTTTTGTGCGTAATCCGATAAAAGACCGATTAATGAGTGAGTGTGCCCAGGAAGGCATCACGCAGGCCGAATACATTGAGCGCCTGCTGCTGAAAGCATTTGATGAGAAAGATAAAATGTAATGGGATTACTTTCTTGTCCAATGCGGGTTGAAGTGATAGATTTAAAATCGTAATGAATTCTGGCGGGCCACGCCGCAAGGTGGCAGGAAACTGGTTCTGATGAATGACTGAGAGCCAGAAAAAACGAAACCCCGATAATCTTTCCATTCTTGGCCGAAGAGAAGATTAACGGGGCTCACTTAAAACTGCACAGAAGCTGTTGCTCTGTGCGGGGAGTATAGTTTTATGCCTGGAAAACTGCAAGACCTCCTGTGCGAACTCCGTCTGTGCAACATGAGCGCGGGATGGCGTGGCTGAGCAGGTACCTGAAAAATATTCATTTTATCGGCAGGTAAAAAATCCGCATCCGGAGTTTGTTCCGGAAAATGGAAAGGAAACACTGCCGTTCTGTGTCAAAATTCGCGAAAAAGCCGCTGGTTTCACCCGGCGTGTCGAATTCCAGACCCTGGTGGCCATGTCGATCGCCCGGGGCGAGCGTAAACGCCGGCCGCCGGAATTGCGCATGCGTGCACTGGAAGCTGCGCTGCAGGCGCTGTGCCACTACTTCAATCCGCTGGCCAACAGGGTAGGGGCGTCGCTCACCACCATGAGCATACGTTGCGGGCTGGCCACTGAGAAAAAACGCCTTTCAATTACCCGCTTCACCGGAGCCGTCCAGTTCATGGCTCAGCTGAAGCTTCTGACCTATAACACCGAGTACGACAAAGAGATCGGCTGCAATATTCCGACAGATATTACCTTTACCCCGCTGATGTGGCAGGTGCTGGATGTCTCCGAGGAGGCCGTTGCGGCAGCCCGCCGCAGCCGTATCGAGTGGGAAAACAAGAAGCGCGAGAAAAAGGGCCTTCCGCGCGCCGGCGCTGACGAACTTATCAGCGCTGCCTGGGCCTTTGTGCGCGAACGCTTCCGTGCCTACCAGAAATCACGTCGTGAGCATGGCATAAAGCGCTATCGCGCCCGTAAAGATGCACCACGTACGCGCAAGGATATCGAGCTGCTGGTCCGTAAGCAGCTGGAGAAAGAAATCCGTGATGGCCGGTTCTTTGGCAGCCTGGACGCCGTACGCACTGAAATACAGCGTCGGCTGACGGAGCGTATGAAACTCTCCCGTGGCCATTACAGCCGGCTGGGTGACTCGCTGCTGGTCACCACATGATATGTATCAGGCCTTAGCCTGGGGGGGCTGGTATCAAATGATACCAGAGATTATCCGCATCATTTTTCGCGTCGCATCAAAGGAAACCAGGTATCATCATGATACTTATAAAGAAATAACATGATGGCAGGCGATGGCGGCTGCTGGTTTTTCATACCAAATGATATTGAATGTCGGTGCTGCGCGCCGGCTACGCCTTTCCCTGTTCCCGGCCCTGGTGGCCGTTAATTATCCCGTCAACATCCTTCTGAATTATCCGGTTCACGCCGGAGGCCTTCGCACGTCTGTACACCGGCAATCGCACAACTTTCATCCATATCCGGCATAACACCGCACGCAGCATGGGGCTATCAGGTCACCTTTTCACGCTGAAAACAGCGTCGATGGCCATGAACGGATCGGGTATTGAGTTATCCACATTAACCACGAGAGGGCAGGTTAGTAAGCTTCAGTCCGGTGAGCGCAGTAACCTGTGCCCGTGATTTTTACAAACCGCGATGATCCCTTTAAAAACCCGATCTCCTTTCTTTTAAAGAACTGTTATTACTTACTGTTAAAGATAAAACCTATTCGTCACCCGTCCTGTGGACAGGTGAGTAACGTCCGCCCTTGCAGCGAACATGCATTCGCGCCGGTTCGGGTTGGCCGCGTTGCGGCCAGAAGTAGCACCCGCCATACATGGCGGGCAGGAGTGCAAACTAGTTACAACATCCATAAAATAATGGAACCCCCCAAACCCAGCCCGTGCACATCTGCGGCCTTATCACCCAACCCACCACTGAAAAGCGCCCCCGCCCCGGCCCAAAGGGCCGGAACTGCATCGCTTTTAATGATGGATGTTGTAACTAGAATTCTGTGTTGCTGTAAGTAGAGTCGCAGCTAAGTCGAGTGACACGCTCGTAAGCGGCCTACGGCTCGCTAACGCGGAGATACGCCACGACTGCGGCAAAGCCTTGTCGTGACCACTCCGATCGCGCACAAAGACGCCCTGACCGCTTTTAGCTCGTAATGTCTGGCAGGGAAGGGGGCGGGGTCTGCGTGATATATAGCATCTGAGGCGGCTACGCCGCGCTACCGGCGCCGTCTGACATCTGTACCTCATGTAACTTCACCAGGCGCCTGCATATGCCTGACGGCATATAGAATAGTTTTAATCACCGAAAGGTGCTTTTCGGACCATACTCCCGTGCCAATGGGTCGCTCGGTTAAAGACTGGCTTAGCAGGGCAGAGGTCTGTATCACTAACAGACGCTATAAACCCGGAATGGCAACTGCTTGATTTTTAGCCGCATAGCCGTAATATGATTTTAGTTAAGGTCATCTGTTTCCTGCTGTCAGCTATGCAATTGTACTGACGTCAGCAACAGGGCAAAGCTGGATGAGGCTACTCGCAAATTTGCGCAGCATCTGCGCGGGATAAAAATAGATCAGGATATTATTTTGGTATATTGAGGTGCCACAATGATGTCAAAACAGGAGTGTGATTTAGTATGTTTGACACTATTTGTACGTTTGGTGGAAGTGAAAAACCATTCTCTATTCTCGATTTCCAAAAGTTGTCTGAAACTGATATCGAGAAATTAAGACATTCTCTGATATGCCCTGAGTGCAGTGAACAGGCGTTCTACAGAAAGAAAAGTGTGGACGGGAAAAAGGCCTGCTTTGGGTCCCGGTATTGTACCTGCCGGGAAACCACAGCATCACCTCAACGTCAGAAAGAGCGCGGGAATGCGATTGAAGTTCAGCAGATCCTGGCCGAGACCGATACGATAGAGATCAGTTTCGGAACTGGCAGCACTTCTTCAACCGGTAATGAAGGTTCTACAACTGGCACCAGGTCAGGCATCGCCCTGGCGGGAAACAAAAAAGCCCACACAATAGCATCAGAGAAAAAGCGTATTCCAAAGGTATCGCTCGAAAAAATACTTCACAGTTTACTCAGGGGCACAGGGCTGGCAGCGTCGGATACTATTATCCCGATTGGCGATTATAAATACAAAGCCAAAAATTTATTTGTTAAATTCCCTGATGCGGAACCGATGGAGAAAAATGCGCACCGGTTTTACTGGGGAACGCTGTATAACTCAAACAGTGATATTGAGTGGCTCAATCCGGCAGAGTGTAAGGATGTCGGGATCCCGTTGGGCAATCTGCGAGACATCATTCTTGAAAAATTCAACATTACGAATGCTGACAGTCTCGAAGGGGCAGCCATCATCTTTGACGGCCGCTGTCGCTGGAATAAAGACAATACAAAAAAGATAATCACGATAAACGACAGTGAGCGCTTATTCATTTCTTTAGAAGATTGAAGGCGTGGGCACTGGGTCAAAATTATTAATCGCAGTGTTTTAAATAACTGGCAACGCGCAAGCGAACCTTCTGGCTTAAAGAGAGCGTGGCATTTGTTGTGAAGGTAATCCCCTGCAGGAGATGGTTACGAAAGCCTGACCTGTCGGGCAAGCGGGGTAAGGATTGTTCTGTCAGTTAGTTAATGCTAATGTACGCATACATTAGCATTAATAAGGTGCAGACGATGGATGAAGGCTTGAGAGAAGCAGTCCGGCTGGCGCAGGGTTTTTTCAACTTCTATCACCGCTACCCAATTGAACGCCTGGAAGCTGATTACCAGGACGAAATCCGCAAATTCAGCAATGACACCTGGGATGCTCCCCAACGTGCTGCACGCCTCAGCGCAGCGGTCAAAAACTATAAGACGTCACAGATGCTGAGTTTTATTTTAGAAATAGGGATGGACCATGCTCTCGATCTGACGCCGCTTGTCGTCAAGCGTTTGTGTCATAACCTCTTCGGCCGTACAGGCAGCCAGGCGATCATCGTCGATGTTTTCGGGAGTAAGCAGCGGGTTCACCGCAGCATTTACAGCTCACCGGCATTCATCGATGAAATTACAGACCAATACCGTCGTCGGGCCGATCGTTACTGGATAGCGACTCTGGCTGACATTGAGCGGGTGAAGCTGGGGTACCGGAAAAAGGTCAACAAAGCTAACGATAAAGATGCCCTTCAAGATAGCTAATGCTAATGTACGCATACATTAGCATTAATATTTTAATAATCCATTCACATTCGTCACTCAAAAGAGCAGGTGATCACCCCGTTGGAGGCTCGCTGAGCCGATAAAGCGATCTGTTAAATAGCAGGCATACACACTATTGGTATATACTTTTGATATTCACTTGAGGATGCCCTATGAAACACAGAGTCAGCGTTACAGTAGACAAAGATAATTACCAGGCCTTGCATGCTGCTGGCGTCAACATTTCTGGCCTCGTCAACGAAGCGATCGGGAAGGAAGCTCGCCGCATTCAGGCTGAACGCTGGAAAGAAGAAAATCGTGAGGGGATGGAAGAAGTCGCCAATTTCATCGAGCAGCATGGTTCCTTTGCCGATGAAAACCGGAGCTGGTAGTGCAGTTTACCGTTTATGAATACAAGCGAGAAAGCGTCTACAAACTGTTTGTCGACGTTCAGAGCGACATTATCGAGACGCCAGGCCGGCGCATGGTTGTTCCTTTGCTGGAATCACGACATTTCTCAAACAAGGTCAATCGCCAGCTGTTCCCCGTAGTGGTCGTCAATGGGAAGGAGTATCGGATCATGATCACTGAACTGTCCAGTGTATCGGCCAGTGTTACCGGAGAAGCAGTTGCCGACGTCCGCTCAGAAGGTGAAGCGATTAAAAATGCCCTGAATCTTCTGTTCTGGGGTATTTGAATATCTGTTTATCGGGGATGGCGCACTTGAGCGATTTCTGCAGATTGATCCCGGTCATATCAAAATGAATTCTGATCGAAAACGTGGGATACAGCTGATGCCCGGTGTATACAATGCGTCAATCAGCACTTTTACAGCGTGGGGTTCAGGTGGTTAAGGAATATATGCAGATTCAGCACGTTTTTCCTTTCTGGAAAGCCATTGAGGCGTTAACACCACAGAAAATTGATAAAGACAATCCTGATGATAAATTAACCCCTGCTTATAAAATTGAATTTGGGGGCGTGATGCCATGGGATAATGCGAAGCATGCGCGTAAACCCGTGTCTTACGGCAAAGTGTGGCGCTATACTCTTCAGTCCGGTATCTATGATCTCACCTCACTCTCAAGGCTGCTTGAAGATAAGATAGGCGCGCATAGCGAGGTTTTCGACGACGGACGAAATGGCAAAAGCCGCCTTTTTGATATCAGCTTCAATGAGCATGGCATACCGCAGTTTGAGTCCTTTATGCTCTCGCTTCCTGTATGGTCAGCAGGGCAAATATTACAGCAAGAAACGGGCGCGTTCTCCCTCGAACACAGCATCCCTGCAGATTTATCAGACCTGCCTGCTCCCGGCGATATCATTCCTGTCATTGACAGTGGATTTTCTGATTTCGATGCAATAACCCAACACCTCATGCAGTGGATCGCCAATGAAGCTGCACATTTACAACACGAAAAATTAAAGGCCGACTTACCCTGGATTATCCGCTTAGCGGAAATAGTCATTGATAAAATAAAGTTCCCGCGTGTCGCTATGGTTACAAGCCTCGTATGTCTGGCTAAATGTGTACAAGTTAATGCCCCTAAACCTGAACAGATGGACACAGCGAAGACATCGTCATCAGACGATAAGTCGCCAAAGATTAAGAGAACAACACCCGCGGTTGCTGCGGCTGATGATTTATTAAACAGCTTCTTCATTCAGGAATTACGCCATCTTGGCAGCGCATGGAAGCGTAAGGATGTGGGCATAGGCTTCACTGAATATATGAGTGCCATCGCACAACCAGACCGTCCGAGAATCGATATTCGCTCCCCGGACGGTCTGAAACTGGCATTTCAACGGTTACTGCCAGGTCAGATGCCTGCTGGTGCCTGGCCCTCAGCTTATCCACTGGCATTCAGTCAACAGTTGGCTGTCAACGAAATCTGGCGACGTAACGCGGACCAGGCTGGAATTTTTGCCGTTAATGGCCCTCCAGGAACAGGGAAAACCACATTACTCCGTGATGTGGTTGCCGCAGTCGTCACGCAGCGGGCAAAGAAGCTGCTAAAGCATACGGATGATGCCTTTTCAGTGAAGAAATCCATTAAGATCGGGGACAACTGGATCCCCTATTTTTCATTGCATTCAGCGATAAAAGGGACTTCGATTGTTGTTGCTTCCGCGAATAACGGGGCCGTGGAAAACATCTCTCTGGAGTTGCCTGGCGAAGACGCCGTTCCGGAGAACGTACTTGGCCAGAGCGATTATTTTGCAGACCTGGTATCCGAGCTCATCGGTAAACCCGGTTGGGGCCTGCTTGCTGCCAGATTAGGCAATAAAAGCAACAGGGATGAATTCCTGAGAGTTTTCTGGTGGCGAAAACCAGAAGAAAATGAAGAGGGCGACAAGACATTCCCCCCTGATACGTTTACCCCCAAACGAGGGGAGGGACTGGCTTACCATCTCAGACTCATCAGAGACGGGATAAGAGCGCCGGCCATACAGTGGCGTGATGCTGTTTCGCATTTTCAAAATGTTCAGGCCCGAGAAGAAAGTGCACGCAAACGACTTATTGAATACTCAAAACTGGATGAGCAAATAAGTGCACTCCGCCTCCGGGTGAAGGAAATGACAGATGCCCGAGCACTGATCTTCAGCAGGCTCACCCAGGCGCGTGTGGAATTGTCAGAATGGGATGCCAGCGTCACCCAGGCACAGGAAGCATACCGTGAACAGCGCCACCAGATGGACACTGCTGAGCACTATTTGAAGCAACATGAATTAAATAAACCCGGGCTTTTGGGCTGGCTTTCAACCCTGGGCCGGGCACATCAGGAGTGGTGGGATCGATATAACCGATTGACCCAGGAGCTTGATACAGTCAGAGCTGGGATCGACCCGTATCAGAAAGCGCTTGCTTCAACAAAAGCAAAGCAAACAGACGCTTTCAATGCCGTCGCCAGATGGGAGCTAGAAACGCAAAAGGCCGATGGTTCGCTTGATCAAGCAAACCAACGTCTCGATATCAACGTGTCGTTGGCCGAGGAAGCGCAATCAAAAATGGGCCATTTTTGGCCGGACCATTCAGCCCCTGATGATGTAAGGGAAAAATCAGCACCATGGGCACAGGAAGACTGGCGCAATGCCAGAGAATCGCTTTTTTTGGCGGCATTGGATCTTCATCGATCGTTTATTGAAACGCATCCAGGTCAGATCCTTAGCAACCTCAATCTGGTGAGCGACTGGCTTCAGGGAAAAAACATACCAGAAAAGCAGGCAGCACTTGCACTTGACTCCTTGTCTCTCATCATCCCGGTTATTTCAACGACTTTTGCTTCTATACCACGCATGTTCAAGATGATTGGGCGGGAAGCGATTGGCTGGTTACTGATCGATGAAGCAGGGCAGGCATTACCTCAGCAAGCCGCGGGAGCAATCTGGCGTGCTGAGAGAACCGTTGTTGTCGGTGATCCTAAGCAACTGGAGCCTGTAAGTGGAATTCCGTCAATCGTCGAAGCTGCCCTTGCGCAACATCATGACGTTCCAGCCTCTTGGTGGCCAAGTGAAATTTCAACGCAGGGACTTGCTGATCAGACTATGGACTTGGGAACCAGCCTACCGGATGTAGATAAAGGCTCGGTATGGGTAGGAAGTCCACTGCGTGTACATCGGCGCTGTGATGATCCGATGTTCACCGTTAGTAACAGAGTGGCTTACGACGGATTAATGGTCTATGGAAAAATGAACGTGCCCACACCGTTACCGCCAAGTTGCTGGATAGATGTGGCGGGTAACCAGTGTGAGGGAAACTGGATCGCAGAAGAGGGTGAGGCAGTTAAAAAACTGCTACTCGAGCTGCGTGATTTTCATAACGTTCTGCCGGAGAATATTTTCCTGATCTCGCCTTTCCGGGATTGCGCCAGAAAGTTATGGCGGCTTGCTGCCAATCTTGGACTTGATACCCAAAAGACGGGTACTGTACATACAACCCAGGGCAAGGAAGCGAGTATCGTGGTATTTGTCCTCGGAGGAAACGTACAAAATCCAGGCGCAAGAGCCTGGGCCGCCAGCCGGCCTAATCTGTTAAATGTCGCGGTGAGCAGAGCTAAGCAACGTTTGTATGTCATAGGCAGCCGTTCTGGCTGGCAAAAGCACCGGTATTTTTCTACATTAGCAAAGAATTTGCCTGTGAGTTCCCCCTCTAACACTAGCGCTCAGAAGACAGAAGATGCACTGAGCTAAATGTTGTTGTACGCCAGGAATCTCTAGATATATATAGCGAAAAAGGCCAGAGGTTTCCCTCTGGCCTTTTTCGGGCGCATGTTGCCATTACAGGCAGCGATGACGCCCATTCAGGTTAAAACTTGAAGAAATGGCGAATCAGAGCGACCAGAACAGGGCCGACAACTGATGTCACCACAGCAAGTAATAACGCTTCCTTGAACGTCATATAACCGCCTTTGGTTGCAATGGCAACTGTTCGCGGCTATCCTGTTGTTGTCGAGACAAAGGTAAGCCCCCGATATGTTGCCGGTTAACTCCGAACAATGTACGGGGGTTTTCTCTTTCCAGCGACAAGGCCACCGGGGATCAAGCCCCCGCAACATTGCGCCTCACCGGATGAACCGGCTTGTATATGATTCTACAATAAAATTTCTGTTTGTTCATTAGCTATAAGGTAGAACCACAAACTAGTTGGCTTCCGACGACATAGCTAATCAATTTTTGCTGTATAACACATGCGGTATGTCTTAATAGTTAGTGCAAGTATTAGAATAATTTGGTACATCCATTTCTCCTCGTACATTTATATATTTAGAAATGCACCCATAATTACCATACCACTCAAGCCTTAGGGGACAATTATATAAATGACATCAATTTGATATAAACCATTGAAAAAATAGAAAAAAAGAGCAAACATATACAAAGAAGTGATCGTTTATCGTGAAATGGAGACAGTATCCAAATATGGCTATGAATCAACAAGATGACTCAGGAAACACTTGGAATCTGGTTCCTCTAACTCCCGAGTACCATGATGCTGAGCATGGAAGGTATGTTACGGCAATTGAAAATGCTTTGGCCGATGTAAAAATTCGAAATATCGCCCTATCAGGCAATTATGGTGTTGGCAAAAGTAGTATTTTAGGAGAGTTATCACGGCGATTAGATAATCGAGTTGTTGAACTCTCTCTTTCGACACTGGCTCCAATTGAAGCCTATGAACTTGATAAGTCAGTTCCTAAACAGGCTACAACTCCAACAAACCGTATTCAGCAAGAAATTGTCAAACAATTACTCTACAGAGAAAACCCGAGCAATACTCCCGGCTCACGCTTTAGAAGGATCGAGCGCTTCAACTGGAAACGAGGATTTTTTAGTTCATTGCTGATAGGCTTCATCGTAACAATAGTTTTCTTACTATCGGGATGGACCGAGCAGATTGCTTCAGCATTGCACCCTTACGAAGATATTGGTATTTGGGAGCAAGCTATTACATGGATCGTTTCAACAACAATCACATTGCTCTTGGGTTGGATGGCCCACGGAAAGCTTCGTATCAAACAATTATCAGCAGGCTCAGCGACCGTCACTTTAGATGATAATTCCGTATCATATTTTGATCAATACTTAGATGAAATCGTATATTTCTTTGACGTTTCGGAACGAGATATTGTTATTTTTGAAGACATTGACCGTTTTAATGATTCATACATATTTGAAACACTCCGGGCACTTAATACATTACTGAATGCATCACCGCAAATCAAAAGACCAGTACGATTTATATATGCGATAAAGGATAGTATCTTTGATCGCATAGGTTTGGAGGCGGAGTTACGAAAAATTGAACCAAGTGTACTGCCAAGTGAAGACCCTGCTCTTTCTGAGACAGTGCGAGCTAATAGAACCAAATTCTTTGATCTAATAATACCGGTCGTACCATTCATTACGCATCGAAGCGCACGTAACTTGGTAGTACAATTACTTAACGAAATTGAACATAAGATTTCAACTGACTTGCTTGATCTGGCAGCTCAATATGTTCCTGATATGCGATTACTTAAAAATGTTCGTAATGAATTCATTGTATTCCGAGACGGAATATTTTCAGGGGATGGTACTCATCTTAATTTGAGTGAAACTAATCTTTTCGCAATTATGCTTTATAAAAGCACGCATTTAAAAGACTTCGAGGCAATTCGCCTAGGCACAAGTAAATTCGATATGCTTTATGAGGCTGGTCGTAAGCTTGTAGCTGATAATATTAAACGAATTGAGACCGAACGACGCCAGCTACTTCAACGCGTGAATAAGATTGATGAAGTTTCTGTACGCAGCTTGAATTTAGGTGAACGACTAATTAAACATATGCAGCGCACGGCTGATACTGCGAGATTTCGTTGCCAGAATGTCCATTATTGGTTTGATGGAAGATCCATAACTTTGAATGAACTCAAAGAAGTTGAATTCTGGAGAGAGTTTATTAATTATGATGGAGATGCAGAATTAGAGTGGAGAAATAACCATCACCAATCACTAACATTTTCACGAAGTAGACTGGCAGCTGAATTTGGCGACTCACTTGATTCTGAAATATGGGACAAAGAAGCTCGAGATGCAATTAATCAACAGATCATTGAAAAAAATCAAGAGATCAAAACTCTAAAGGGTGCAGATTTCAGTGAGTTGATCAAGCATCAAGAATTTTTAATGGATAGAGAAGGCGAAAAGATTTCCTTTGATACCTTAGTAAAGGAATCATTAAAACAAGGTCTCGCTTATCACCTCGCACGCGCTGGCTATATTAACCGTAGCTTCACATTATATACGTCAACATTCCACGGCGACCGCGTTGGTACGGCTGCCACGAACTTTATCATCCATCACGTAGAAAGAGACCTTATGGATGAATATTTCGAGTTGAGTTCATTAGATGTCGATGCCATTATCCGAGAACGTGGTAAACAAGCGTTAAAGGAACCGGCACTGTATAACATCGCTATTCTTGATCATCTGTTGGGCTCCCAGAATATAGCTGCAGATATAATGATACAGTCTCTAACAAGTTTAGAGGAAAGTCAGAGAAGATTTATCCAAACTTACTTGACTGCCGGCACTCAATGTTCTCGTTTTATAGAACGGTTCACTGTGTTCACGGATAGGGCGTTTATATTTCTTGTGAATCAGATTGATCTAGATGACGCTACGCGGCTTAAATTTGTAGATATTGCTCTTTCAATTATACCTACAAGAAAAATGCGTACTGACTCTGATGTCTCAAAATATCTTACAGTAAACCACACGGAGTTAAAATCGCTTAGTTCCGACACAACCACTCATAATCAAGCAGAATCTATTAGTGTTTTATTCGCCGACTCAAACATTAAAGTGCCTCGACTTGAAGTTCTAGGGCCTAATGTTTTATCATCATTTACATCGCAAAACCTGTACGTTATTACATACTCAAATCTTAAACTATTAATTGGCACCACAAAATCTGTTGCGCTTGACATAATAAAAAGCATCAATCAAACAGTTTATGATTATGTACTAGCCCATTTATCTATCTATGTAGATGAAATTAAAGGCAAATCGGTAACTGTAGAATCCCGTGGACAATTCTTAACTATTATAGAAGATGTGCAGAGGCTTTCTGATGCTAAGCTTAATGACATAATCAAAAATTCATCACCTGAATGTGGAGTGGATGATATTATTGATGCCCCAGAAGAGTCATGGATAGGATTAGCCGAGAATATCCGCTTCCCTTCAACATTTAATAATTTAAGCAATTACATAAAAGTTATAGGGGAGATCGACACTCACCTTGCTAAAGTGCTTAGTAAGTATGAAGTTATTACAGAATGCAGCATGGCCGATGATGTATCAAAAGCGAAGTTAGCGATAAGAATATTAGCATCAAATACACTGCTGCCATCACCAGATTTACGAATTCAATTGGTTCTAAGTGTTAAATTGAGTGAATATCTTTCAGTTGACGAAATTGAAGCCGAATCTGGAGAGCTATTTGCCTTGTTAGTTAAGAATGAATTAATTGCTGATGAGGTCGAGTCATATGAGCGCTTAGCTACATTCGATTGGCCAACACGGGAAAAGTTCATTACTGAAGCGAGTAATTTCCTAAATTATATAACACCCGAACTTGTGAACTCTGACCTTGCTAGTTTACTGAAAAGTAATGATGTTGATTTCTCAATAAAGCAACGAATTATTGAACATGCGACGGAATACCTTGAAACAAGTGATCCTCAAGGAGCGGCTGATCTGGCTAAATTCGCCCTAGACCATAATTGTATTCTATCAGTTGACGCTATAGTAAAAATGACAATGGAAGGTGTTACCGGACCGATAGTTATTCAACTGCTTGCACCTCATATTTCTACCATAAGCAGAGCACAATTATTAGATATTTTAGATGCTCTTGATGGCGACTACTCGAAACTCACCACGCCAGGGTACGATAAACCTCGATTACCGAACACTGCTGCGGATCTGTCTCTTCTCGAACGATTAAAACAAGAAGGTCTTGTTGGTAAATACGATGAGAACGATTCACCTATAAAAGTAAATAAACGGCTTAAATAGACCTAAGGCGTGAATGGATGGGCTGTCAATGCAAGATGATTTTGTACAGCCCCTATACTATCCAATGGCTTTCTTCGCCTTACTTGTTAGATGATAATGAATACCATAGCCTTTTCGTGCTGAATAGGCCTCTATTAATCCGTAATCCATCAATTCATCTAATGCAGCCTCAACAGAGATTCTGCTGATATCCATAACATCGATGATCGCATTTTGGTAGAAGTGGGTGACATCCTCATTTATTATTTTACTCATAACTTTTGTTGCATTCTCGGATAGCTTAATGACTTTTTCACTATCGTCATCATTTTGCTTCCTTAATGCTTTTTTAACGCTACTTAATTCACCTTCTAATTGCTCAATTTTTTCTTCATGCTTTTTTAATTTCTCTTTTAGCAATTCATTGCTTTCTTTAAACGCCAAATTGTTTGTTTTTAGTTGTAATACATTATTTTCCTGAAGTTGATAAGCGTGTTGGAGTAATTCAAAATGAGCAGCATCAAGAACCTTACCTTTTACGCCATCTAAAATTTTTAGAATATCCATTTGATACCATTTTGATTTATCGATCATCTATACTACCTTTAAAATACTTTCCAGCTCTTCAAGTAACAACAGGCGAGAAGAGCACTTTTTCAACATGATTTAACTTATGTTGGGCAAAAACTTGATTTACAAATTTAAAGCTAGCTTACACATTGTTTTACGAGAATTTTTTACACCAATCGTCCATTTTTCCCCACGTTCACTTCATGAACTAACAGTAAAATTATACTTTTCACGGTATTTAAAAAGTCATCAAGGCGCACTGGAATGAGGTATTACGCCTGGCAATCTCGGTTAAGCAGGGGACAGTCACAGCATCGCTGATAATGAAGCAGTTAGCCAGTTACCCAAAACAGATTGGACTTGCCAAAACGCTGAGAGAGATTAGCCGCATCGAGCGAACTCTATTTATGCTGGACTGGTTCCGTGCCCCGATCTGCGCCGACGCGTACAGACGTGGCTCAATAAGGGTGTGACCCGTAACACCCTTGCGCGAGCGGTCTTTATGCACCGTCTGTGTGAAATAAGGGATCGTGGGCTGAGAATCAGAGTTATCGCGCCATCGGGCTGACGTTACTTACTGCCGCGATCACGTTGTGGAACATGGTATATACAGAAAGAGCTATTGAGTCACTAAAACGAAAAGGTATCCTGGGGTACTAACGTTCCGGTGATATCCGCAATACCATAAACGGCTATCCCTAAAGCAACCGATAGATGTGATGCTACTGGCGTCAGAATTAATTCCCGCTTTTTTTCAGGTTTTTCGCGCAAAAACCTGAAACAGGGGGATTGAGCTACGATACCGGATTTAGTGATTTTAATATCCAGCGCGATCGGCACCATTCTTACAGCGCACACTTTCCATTACTGCACCCGGAAGCAGCAGGCTCTTCCCTGGAGACCGACAGGGACTCATTCAGCAACGCACCTATTTCAGCCCCCAGCGCCATATCGCTAACCTGGCCAAAATATTGCTGCCGTATGAACCCCTGCTGATCAATTAACGTCAACGTCGGCGTTCCGCGCATGGCGTAAGCCTGCATGGTCCGGGGAATATCGCTTTCCAGGGATGACATATCGACAGCCACCGGAAAAGGGATCCGATATTCCGACAGAAAAGTTTCCAGTGCCTTCGGGGTCATGACATCATGATGTTCGAAGACCGTGTGAAGGCCGATAACCGCCACTTTATCCTGCGGAAACGTGCTGTAAACGCGTGAAACCTGCGGTAGCCCGTGGGAAACGCAGCCGGGGCACAGTATCTGAAATGACTCCATCACCACAACTTTGCCGCGCAGCGATTCCAGGGTTATTGGTTGAGGGGTATTAAACCAGTGTTCAACGCTCAGGGCTGGCGCTTGCGGATGGCGATTCTCGTTCATAAACACTCCAGAACCCGCACCGCAGCGCGGGTCGTTATCCATTACTGACTGACTTTGCCTGGCAGCGTCAGCTTGCCAGAAGCCACTTTAAAGACGTCCTCAACGCAAAGTAGCGGCGCGTGGACTGACGCATTGACCCGCAGACCGGCGGTTACGCCGTCAAACTGGCTGGCAGTGACCGCGCCGATATTATCGAAAGGAACCTTCACTTCGACGGTTTCGCCCGTCAGCGTCGGATTCCAGCCAGGACTGTCCAGCAATACCGGCAGGCCAGGCCAGGTTTTCGGTAGACGCGGTTTTTGCCCTTCAGGAATATCCACTACCGCCAGCGCGCCAGGCCCGCAGACCTCGTTGGGCTTCAACACCACCCAGTGGGTATGCCATAAATCGCCATCATTGTTACGATTGCCGTCGCCGTTTTCGTCATACAGCGGCGTATCATCCAGATCCGGGTGGGATGTCACCGCCAGCGCCAGAATCCCTGCCTTATGTTCAAATCCCACTTCATATGGATCAATTGTTGTCGGCCAGACATAAGAGAAAATTTTCGTCCCCGACAGCTTACCGGTGACGGCAGGTTTACTTTTTCCGGCCTTGCCGGAAACTGCCATATGAAAGGTGGCGACATTGCCTTCAGTAGTCACTTTGGTATGCACAATATCAAACTCAGCTACCACCGCGTTATCGGCTTTAGTTTCAATGCCGCCCTGATGAGATTCGTTCCCGTGCGCACCCGCCGATGTTGCCACGGCCATAGCTAATGCGATTGCAAGACGTTTCATTTTTTATCCTTATAGCAGGTCTTCGATGGACGCGCCAAAATTGATGTGAAGCGGAATACCGCCATCCATTACTAGGGCAGGAACGGATTTCACGCCCGCCGCCACAGCGTCGGCCACACGTGCTTTGTCGTCGCCAAGATGAACGATTTCCACGCGGTACTGTGCCGGATCTGCGCCAGCGCGATTTGATGTTCTGCATCGACATATACCGGGCAACCTGCGTGGAGGAAAACGGCTTTTTTACTCATGGTAACTCTCCTTGCGAAACAATTAGTATCGAATCGACACAGAAATGATAAATCCGAATCGAAATGGTTGTCAATATAGTTTTTAATCGATACCAGTAAAAAAGAGTTACAGTACGACGCGAGGCCGGGAATGTTTGTTTATCCGATCCGTTTCATGGCAACAGAAGAAGGTTACGGTGACACTCTTTGATATTCTTGAACGCCTGGTGAGCCTGCAAATGGGGCAACTTATCGCCACCCGCAGCTAAAAGGCCTTCCTGCGACATAGGTTCAGATCCTTTACTATCTGACACGATGCAATAGATATTGCAATACGCCAGACGCAACATCGCAATATCTAGGCCTGACCAAAGGCACGGTAACCCAGTCCCTGAATAAACTGGAAAGCGAAGGCTTGCTGACGAAAAAAAACGATGGCAGGGATAAACGGATTGTTCATCTGGTTCTGACGCCCAAAGCACGTAAAGTGATGCACGAAACCATGACGAAAGAATGGAACACGCAACCCTTTTCAGAAGAACAACTGAAAACCGATTTTCTGGCCCATCTTCGGGAAACGCAAAAAAATCAGGGAGCCATTTTGTTTGGCGAGTGTCGTTTTTGCCGGTTTCACCAGCAGTAGAATGGGTGTCCATGGTGTGGGCTGACCGGGGAGCCAATTCCCGGGGAGAGTGTGACGTTAATTTGTCGTGAGTTTGAGGATCCGAGAAAATCGGAACTTATTAACGAAAGATAAGTGTTGGCTCGGCAACATTCATTTGACGATGAGTCTGAGCAAACAGGTTTTGAGGCCCGATACCAGAAGAGGCATCGGGTCATTTGTTATGCAGCCATATCTCTGGCTTCCTGACGCCCATCCTGCTTGCTTTGTCGTTTATCCTGGCGACATTCATGATTACTTTTATCGTTGCTGACCACGCATTCGCGTTTATCCTGGCGTGTATCCCGGGCTTCACGACGTTGGTGTGCCTGCTCTGTGGCCTGTGCTGTTGTCATAAAACCTACGGTGAGAAGGATAATTCCAGTAAAAACAGAAATATATATATTTTGGAACGATGCCGTTAAGTCTGCTTGTCCCGATCAGCCCGTACAACAGCGTGCCCCGATCACCACCATGATCACTGCCGAAGAAGATTTAATTTTTCTTACCAAGACAGACGGCACAAAGGGCACGTTCTGCTGCGTTATTGTCCGTTTCCGCCATTCCGTCATCGCAGTATTCACACAGGACATCCCACTAATTCAGAACTTAAGTGAACGCTTCACCTAACAGTGATTCTTTCGACAGAGTGGCGCTTTTCTCTATCAGCCAGTCATGCAGGGATGTCAGCAACGGCTTACTCCGGGATTGTCGCGCTGCAAGCCGTTCTTTGCCGCGGGCCCTCGTATTTCTTCCTCGATAGCGTACAGCACACCGATCCGTTTCAGCGCTTCCTCGGCAGTAGCCGTTTGAGTGCTTATGTATAGTCGTGGATTATTCGGCGCGCGTGGGCCCAGCACGCGGGTTCTGTCAACGGACCGCCT
This sequence comes from Lelliottia sp. JS-SCA-14, assembly GCF_035593345.1. NCBI lineage: Bacteria > Pseudomonadati > Pseudomonadota > Gammaproteobacteria > Enterobacterales > Enterobacteriaceae > Lelliottia > Lelliottia sp. JS-SCA-14. Next base: position 30,039 of record NZ_CP141607.1, read on the forward strand.
TCGCGCTCTGCGTTGAACAACCGATAGTACCCTGCGAAGGCATCCGCCTGCAGCACGCCATGATAGTGGTGAAGATGTTGTTGAGGATGCTTTCCCTGCCGATCCGGTGAGAAGGCGAACCACCCCTCTGGCGGCTCTGACGAACCGACCGTCCTCCAGCCGTTTAGTGAACCGGCACAGGTAATCTGCATCTGACCTGGGGATCTTCACGGTATCACCACGACGACCCCGGAAGATGACCGGAGAACGAGTCCTCATCCAGAACAGCCCAGGCCATTGAAGGAGTTGCGCATGTCGGAGATACCGGCGACCAGCCATATTCGGGTACCTAAAGGTTGCGATTTTAATGTTTTAACTCCTTATCAGCATTGTCAACAACGCGTCGCTGACGCTTCCGCTAAGGCACAACGTGCCATGCAGGAAGACGACCTCACATGAGAGATTCAATTCCTCACTATCAGGCTGAACTTCCCGGCTGGAAACGGTTTCGTCAATAACGACAGGAACAAGCGCTGACTGGAGTGGCTGGCGCTGCTCAGGAGGACGAAGTTTTCCCTCGCGCCAGAACTGACGCCGTTTGAACAGCAGATTGTCATTAATGTCATTCTAACGAGCCAGTTGCGCCACTGAGATACCGGGCTGATAAGAGCACTCAACCATATTGAGTTTAAATTCAAGGGAAAGTTTTGATGCCTGGCTGCGGGCGATGATTTGTTTAGCGACAGGCGGAAGTGGCGTGATAAGCGACTTAGGCGGTTTTGACCTAGAGCTTACTAATAATAAAAGAGCGCAGGCTATCAGAGCGCCTAAACGGAAAATTGGCTGATTCAACTTCGCATCAACTCTTCTTAACACGACTATTAGCCCGGGGGTTAAACGTCGATTCGGCTGGCCTGGCGTCATCGATACTTTCCAGAGGCTTCAACTTCACACGCGCCCAAGGGGGCGGCGTAAAAACTACAGGCTGGATTTAACGCTGGGATCGTTTCGAAAGCAGTTGATTTTGATTAATTCGCCCAATGCATCCTAGCCATAACGTGCGACCAGAGCATTGAACGCCATTTCCAGCGTATGCCGTGAAGCGGGTCTTTATATTAATAAAAATCTTTATAACCAAAGAGATAAGCTATGGAATCAACCCAGGAATGTTATTAGCGCGATCATTATCACTGTGTGCATTGTTAGTGACCAACAATAGAAACCGCGTTGGACTCTAGCAATAAGTGAAAATCTGAAAATAGACTAATCTGAATTTATACATCGCTTTGTTAAGATTTTTTCACCTGTTAAAAGTTTAAACCAAACCTGGAGAAGGCGAAATGAGATTAACTGTTCATAACATTATGGACGATAACCTAGTAAAACATATTAAAGCATTGAAAACTATAATGGCTATATTCACGTTTGTTGTTTTACTGGCTATGATTCCCGAAGCTCATTCTTCATCCTGCAGTACGGTAGATGGTACAAATGGTGGAACGTCTGTTTCAAATGGAGGTACATGTTCTGTTCCTGTTGGCTACAACCCCAGCGACAATGATAGTTTAGTCGGCGCAGCTTCGGTCATGGGGGGCGACACAATTACACTTACCGGTATAGGAACGGGTATTCAAACCGGTAACAGGGGAATTCAGGCTAATATCTTAGGTAGTTTGAATCCTGACGCTAATGGGCTTGAAAGATTACTTCTTGGTCCGCAAACATTGGGGGTGAATACCCAGGATCCTGTGACAGGAACAAATATTGTTGTAGCTGCTTATAATTCGTCTGTTTTTAATACATCCGACTGGGGACAATTCAGTGGGATTAACACTCAGACACCCACCAATGTTGGAGATAATCAGTATATTAATGCCCGCCTTGGGTCCGTACAAAATGGAACGCTAAGCGTTAACATTGGTGATTCAAGCCAGCTACCCTCAGCTTCTGTTAATACGATTGATATGGCCGCGAAGCAAACTATGCTGACGATGGCTCAAGGGGCCAATAGCACTATTCTGTGGACGTCGAAAAATAGGGTATTAATGGGAGACGCATTGGTTGCTGCACCAGGTACGGTTACGCAATCGACAACGATTGATATTCCTGTCTATGCCGGTACGTTTACTGGCTTTAATGGGCAAACATGGACAGTCAGCAATGCCATTCAACTGCAACAATATAATGATGCTTTAATTAACGCATTGCAAAATGGGCAGTTATCATCACAGGCGGCGTACGACCAAGCATTTTCGCAGGCGGTAAGCTTTACACCTCGCGTCATTAGCTATAGCTATACCATTGATTCTGGAGACGATATAACTCAATCAGTAGGGAATAATTACTCAATGTATGCGAGTGGTTCAGGGGCACAGGCTATTATTCAGACAGGAGGTCAAATTGATCAACGAGGCGCGAGCGTCGCCGCGGTTAATGGCGCCTTGGCTGAAATTCAGGCCGGAGCACAACTCTCCGGGCATTTCAATTCACTGTTCATTGGCAGTGGGTCTACGGGGGTCAACAATGGTGTCATATCAGGCGGATACTTTGCTGAAAATGGATGGGATACCACTGGCCCCGGAAATTATTTCAACGAATATGGTGAAGCATATACGGTCACGGTAGATGGGAGCGGAAGTAATTTCAATAATAACGGCATAATCAACGTTGCTGGCTGGACACAATTTCAGGGATACTCTCCAGATTCATGGGGTATACGGGTTCAATCGGGATCGACTGCAAGTAACTCAGGCATCATTAATACAGGTGTAAATAACGGTTCATTCAGCAATTCAATTTCAGGCGTAATTGTCGCAAACGGTGGTGAAAGTAACTTCACAAATACCGCTACCGGACTGATTTATATTGGCCGGGCGGCGCAATATGATGTTACCAGCCCCGAGAGCGTGGTTGATATCGCAAATGCCACCTCTCAGTACGGTATCTTGCTAAGCGACGGTCAGGCCGTAAATGATGGCACGATTGAAATCGGTACATTAACTGAAAATGCGGTCGCGATGGCAGCGGTGGCATCCTCTCCGACGGGTTCGTTAGTCAATAACGGCACTATCAATATCCGTGGTGTTGCCGGGGATTCTCCTCTACAGAACATCGGCATCCTTGCACAAAACAATGGAGAAACCGTTGTCGAAAACGGTGGGGATATCACAGTAGCCGGCGTAAACGGCGTAGGCTTAAAAATAATCTCAACAACAGGAACTGCATCAGCCTCTTCCGATGCGGGTAGCTCGATCGAAGTCGCTGGTAGAATTGACCCCGCTAGCGGTACCCGAAATTACGGTGTCTGGGCGCAAGGCGGAAACACTAACGCGAGCCTTGAAGGTGACATAATTTTGTCCGGACAGGGTGGGATTGGTGTGCTTGCCAGAGACGGTGCGACAGTAAACGTTGGGGCGGGATCGGAAGTGGCGTTTAATGAAGCGGTGGATCCTGCAGGCTGCCCTGGGAGTTGTAGCAATCAGATAGGCTATTTGATTTACGGTGCTGGCTCGTCAATAACAAATCAATCTCAACAACTTGATGTAACAACCTCTGGTTCGACATTGTTTAGAATTGAGGATGGCGCTTCATTTTCAGGAAGCGGACAGTCTCTCACCGCATCGGGTAAAAACGCGAATATTATTACCGGGAGCGGCCTGAATACGACGATAAATACCGATAGTGGTGTGCTTACGGTTAATGGCGAAGGTGCTACCGGCATCCGTATCGATGGAGGCGCGTCGGGGATTATTCAGCCCGGTACGACAATCAACCTAAACGGCGCAGGAACGATTGCGGGTCAGGTTGACGGGCGAAAAGTCAATTTATCCGGCGTACCTGGTACCGCAGTGCTACCTTCAACACTTACGAATAACGCCGTTATTCAATCTGCGGCTAATGATGCTGTTGGATTTATCGCTCAATATCAGGGGCGCCTGATCAATAACGCCAATATCTCACTTACTAGCCCAGCGCAAAATACGGGGGTGATTGTCCGCGAAGGTGGGGTATTGAATAACAATAATGCCATTTTTGTCGCTAATGGCACCGGCGTGTTGGTGGAAGGTAGCACGGCGATTTCAGCTTTGAATAATCAGGGCACAATAACCGCTGCGGACGGCATAGCGGGTGTTCATATACGAAACGGCGCTAACCTGAATATGACGGGGGCAGGCGAAGTCTATGCGGCAGGGACTGCTGACGGTATACTTTTAGGAACTGATGCCGTCGGGGCTTCATTAGCGTCGGGGATTGTTAACGTTACGGGCAGCGGGAGTGGTGTACACAATATCCAGCAAGGAACCGCCAATAACCTGAACGGGATGACCATTAATACTGCTGGCGGTGCTGCAATCTTAAATGAGCAATCTTCCGGTTGGTCATTGTCAAATTCACATCTTAATTCATCGTCTGGATGGGCCATTCAGAATACGGAAGGGAATGCCCTCATCAATACGGCTAACACAATACTGACCGGTGTAGAAGGCGTATTGTTAACCCAAAACAACGCATCGACACAGTTAAACGCATCTTCGTCAGTGCTGAACGGCAGGATCCTCACGCCCTCAGCAATAAGCAATGTGGCATTAACAAATGGCACGCTATGGAATATGTCTGCGGATTCGAATGTCACAAATCTGACGAATGCAGGCAGTACGATTAACTATACTCCCGAGAATGGTTTCAAAGTCCTCACGGTGAACCAGAATTATGCTGGTAACGGAGGCGTGTTAAATATGAATACGGCTCTCGGGGATGATAATTCTCCAACCGACCGCCTGATTGTTGAGGGAAATACATCGGGTACGACCCTGGTCGGTATCACTAATGCCGGAGGTTTAGGGGCGGAAACAGTGAATGGCATTGAACTTATCACCGTTAACGGGGAGTCATTAGGCACATTCGCGCCATCCGGACGTATTGTAGCTGGCGCCTATGACTATTCACTGGCCCGCGGAGCTGAAGGTAACAGCCGTAATTGGTACCTCACCAACCGTGTAACCCAGGAAATACCCGTGCCACCGGTAACGCCGGGGACACCGGGAACACCGGGAATGCCGGTAACGTCACCAAATCCGCAAGTCGATCCCGGTGGAGAACTTGTTCTTAGACCTGAAGGTGGAAGCTATGCCGCAAATATTGCAGCCGCAAATACCCTGTTCGTGCTACGACTTCATGATCGACTTGGTGAAACGCAATATTTAGATGCGCTATCTGGTGAAGAGAAAGTAACCAGTATGTGGATGCGAAACCTTGGTGGTCATACTCGGTTTAGAGATAGCAGCGGGCAGCTGAAAACTCAAGCTAACCGATATGTGGTACAAATTGGCGGAGACATTGCTCAATGGAGTCGTGACGGCACTGAGCGTTTTCTTCTTGGAGTGATGGGGGGCTATGCCAACCAGCACAGCAATACGCGCTCACATCTTAGCGGATACGATTCTGATGGCACGATAAATGGCTATAGCACAGGGCTCTATGCAACCTGGTACCAGAATGCACAGGAATATACCGGGCTTCATGTTGACAGTTGGTTAATGTATAGCTGGTTTGACAACACCGTTAAAGGAGAGGGACTTCCTTCGGAGTCTTATCGTTCGCAAGGGGTAACAGCGTCGGTGGAAAGTGGATATACCTTCCATCTTGCTGATTTTTATGGCAGTCGTGGCAGCATTAACCGCTGGTACTTGCAGCCTAAGGCCCAGGTTATCTGGATGGGCGTTGAGGCTGACGATCGCCGCGAAGCAAACGGAACGATGGTACAAGGAGAAGGGGACGGAAATGTGCAAACGCGTCTGGGCCTGAAGACATATCTCAATGGTCATCACGCGATGGATAACGGTAAACAGAGAGTTTTTCAGCCGTTTGTCGAAACAAACTGGATACACAACACCCGTAATTTTGGTGCATCAATGAATGGCGTTGCCATCAGCCAGAACGGTAGCCGCAATATTGGCGAACTCAAAACGGGTGTTGAAGGACAGATTAACCCTGCACTGCAAATCTGGGGCAACGTTGCCGTCCAGATTGGCGATGCAGGATACAGTGACACATCGGCCATGTTAGCTGTGAAATATAGCTGGTAAATTTTTTACCCGCGTGATGTCATAAGGCATTACGCGGGATTGTACTCCTGCGATATTTAATCCTCATCGAAGCCATATTCTCTTTATTATGCCGCGGTATTATTGATTAATTTGAATTTTTATTTCCTTGTCGCGCCGACTAGTTCATTTAGACTATTGTAAAATGCTCACAAAAAACTAATATAAGCTTGGATTCTTTGAATGAAATTGAAACTCAGCATGAAGTTACCAGGAGAAGAAAAGTGTCAGGGAATGGTCTAATGAACACTGGGGTATTGATAATAATTGACGGAAGGTAACGGAATGGATGTACATATTCATAGTCGCTCAAGTTATCTTATATATTCTATAGCGGGGCTGATTTCTGAGTTTGACATTAAACAGGTAGAGCGTACTAAAAACCTTGTAGTGATAGATTTTTCACACGAACAGAACTATTTGTCTCTCATTGAGTTTGTCAGTGAGCACAATGAATGGCTAACACGGGCAGAAACAAAATTAATTATCATAGGTGATCCAGTCGTTTATGGACGCAGAAAAATTAAAGGTATTATGTACATTTGCCTTAGTGCCCCGCTAGCAGAGTGGCGAGAGAGATTAGACACCCTATTGAAAGCCCCAGCAGTAGACCTCACGCAATTAATCAACATGACTGGAACATTGCGCTATGAAAAGCTGACGCCATCAGAAAGAGACGTTATTTCCTGCATTAAGGGGAATATGTGTATAAACCACATTATTGATCGGCAAGGTATTTCTACTAAAGCATACTATGCAAGGATCTACTCCATTAAAAGAAAATTATGTCTGCATTCAGCACGGGAAGTCTATCTTAATGTTGACAAAATATACAATAAGATAATGGGATTGAAGTTTGATAGTGAAGATGTTAGACCACAATGATGAACTTAACAAAAGGGTACTGCATGAGAGAAACAATGCTGAACAGAACGGAGATAAAACTCGAAGATGCAATCCAGACTAATGATATGGAGAGTATTGTGGAAATTGTTGAACGCTACCTCATAAATAAAAATAGCGTTGGCATCTATAATGAAATAGATATAAGGCTGCACATGCTCTGGAAACATAAGGAGCTATGGCTGAATGATTCATATCTGGAAACAGAAGTTGCATCCAAAATAAAAATTATGTTTGAAAAGTTGGATGCATATTTCTGGTAAAGCGCTATGTCTGAGTTTTACTGATGATATCAGTCAAGACGCTTCTCAACTCCACGGGTTTTATGGGTTTAGAAACAACATCAATATCGAGTCCCTTGACGATATCTCTGATGTTGTTAATGTCATGGCCAGTAATAAGTAGTGCAGGAATGTGCGCAGACTTCATTTTACGGATTGCTTGTATGTATTCAATGCCGGAAATTTTTGCGCCAAGATCATAATCAGCAATGATGACATCGCATTCTCGCTGAATACTCAACAAGGTTGGCTCCTGTGATTCAAGAGAGAAGACTTCACATCCCCAGTGCTGGAGTAGCGTTTGCGTGGCATCCTGCATATCCTGGTTATCCTCAATCAGGAATGCGCGTGTCCCACTAATTTTCATGAGCGTTTTTTCTACGGGTTTTTCCTGCATGACAGGTGTACTCACCACCTTCAGATTTGAGATGACAGCACATGTCCCCATGCCAACACGTGACACCAGACTGATATTTAAACCAGCAATTAAACACGCACGTTTGACGATAGATAAACCCAGACCAATGCCCTCTACGTCCTTATCCCGATTTTTTTTGATTCGAAAGAACTCATCAAATATATGCACAATATGTTTGTCTTCTATACCGGAGCCTTTATCACATATAGCAAGAATCAAACTGCCGTTTTTATGAAAACTGCGTATAAATATTGACTTTCCATCTCCGTATTTAACGGCATTGCTGATTAGGTTATTAATAATGATAGTTAACAACGAGATGTCTGATTTTATCCAGCACTCTTCAACATCGAGCCATATTTGGCTTCCCGCTTCCTTAGCCGCTACAGCATGCTCCTGGACACATTCAGCAAGCATATTCCGTAGAGAAAATACCTCAGGCTTGAGATTGACCCCTCCGCTATCCAGCGCGTAGAAATTAAGCATTGAATGGAATATATGCGACACGCTTATCAATGAACGATCAATATTATCAACCATCTTAAGTCCGAGAGGCGTTATGTCTTCTTCTCTTAGGCAGGTCGTGTACATCCCAATAGCGTGAATGGGTTGGCGGAGATCGTGGCTGACCTGGGCCAACAGCTGGGCTTTAGAATGCGTTGCCTGAATAGCGCGAGAAGATGCCTGGCGTACCTGTGTAAGCAGCGTATTGGCGTATATAGGAATAACAACGTTTGTCAGCAGCAAGGCCAGTACCATATAGAGATGATTTAACCAGTAATCATTGCTTAGCAGGATTACGGATAATGAAAGAAATGACATGAGAGTAGCCATGAGGAGGTAGAAGGCACCATATCGAACGCCATATCCCAGCGTCACCCACACCATTACGGCAAATATCGGAAGTGTCTTTTCTTCCCCCACGGCCAGGCCCACTGAGATAGCGACATAATCGTGAGCCATAGCGAGCATGCGGCGCAGGGGAAAAATGCCGGGGTTCTGCTTGATGTGAAAACGCAAAAGTAGGGAGGCCACCAGGAACGCAAGATAGTACAAGGCAATAAACAGGTAGATTCCGGTGTTCGAACTAAAGAACAGGGCAACAACGCTAACATAACTCAGCGCCAGTATGGCAATGACCACACGTAAGGTGGCCTGGTTAAACTCTGACAAATGCTGGTTTTGGATTTCATATTCTTTAAATAGCATACCCGTTTTACCTGTGACGATAGCGTTTACGGCGTCATCCCGTAAGGCTCAGCCTTAGCGGAGTGCTCAGATAAGATGTGAATATCGCGCAATGGCAACAGCACGCGTAGGTACACCCAATACATGGAGGACCTGTGACACATGTATGCGTACTGTAAAAGGAGATATATCAAGTGATTGTGCAATTTGCTTATTCGATTTCCCCTCCACCAAAAGTTGCAAAACTTCTCGCTGTCGCTCTGTTAATAGCTCCAGCTCAGCAGGCGTCACACGCAGGTTGGGGAGGGTTCCCGGTATATAGTTAACCACGATGCTACCGTTCTGAATGTCAGTAATATCTTTAAGCAGCTGTTCAGGTGGCACATTTTTACTGATGTATCCGTCAACTCCTGTGGCCATTACGGCCTGAACCAGGGCGGTATCCGTGTTCATCGAGACAATAATGAGCGCTGTTCTTTTTAGCCTGCTTTTGAGCAAGGTTAGCTTTGATAGCGCATCAAGACCCGGGAATTGCAGATCGAGGATTAAAATGTCAGGCGCCGGGCATGTTTCAAGTACAGACTCCAGCTCAGTAAAACTGCCAGCCTCAATGATTTCAGGATCATTGTATTGTGCGAGTTTCTTCGCCATTGCGTCCCGAAACAATGGATGGTCATCTGCAATAATGATTGTCATAAGCTTAACCCCAAGAATTTTATCGTTTTAGTATGGCTGATGACTTTACACTTCACCAGTGCATCCGTTGATAATCCCTATCAAACAGGTGGGATAAACAATTATATACACATTTGTACTATGAAATAGTAGTCAACTTTTATTTTTAGGATTTCTCTTTTTCTAACAACCCGCTGAATGGCTATTCATTTTTAATGTGTTGTTTACGCAAAATAGTAAATATGTACTATTCCTTAAGCAAAGACAGATACGAATATTATGATATCGATAAATATCAAAGCCTATGATTTTATTGAATATTAATTTTTTTGTCAGATAGTATCTTTGAGCTATTGAGCAATTTTCCGAATATTTGTAGATTACGCATCAGGTTAGAATATTCCTGGCTTGTTATAGCAAACTGTTTAAGAAAGAAATCGAATGCTGCGCAAGTTGCATGGGATGCCTGCGGAAAATAAGATGTCACCTTATATTAAGTAGGTTTACTCTTAAGTTTAACTTTCGGAAATCTATGCGTATTACTATTTATAGTAAATCTGAGTTGTTTAAATTTGGATTTCAATGTCTGATGAGCGATGCTAATCAAATAGAGTCAGAAGAAGATTTACATCTTCATGTTGTTGACCTCATGGATAAGACTGGCAGCCTGTCGTTTGTAAAAATGCTGGAGGTCACTCCGCTGGAGTTCTCAGCGATGAAAAACATCATTCTGATTGTGAATGCTGGTTTTTATCTGTCGGGCTGTAGGCTGCAGGGGGTCACCGTCATTAGCGGCAACGCTACTCTCAAGCAATGGCGCTACTGGGTGAAAAGGGCAGCAAAAGGTGAATATGTAAATATTGACCATGTTCATCAACTTAGCAGGAGCGGCTTGCCGAATCAGTTTAGCTTAAGTGAAGAGCAGCTTATTCGCTTTTTGACAATGAATATGTCCCCATCAGCGATAGCCAGTGTAGAGAAAGTATCGGTAAAAACGCTTTACTCCCGAATTAACGCGTTAAAGCATAAATGCATGCTGTCTTCGACAAGAGAATTATATTTGAATGCGGAGTATATTTATCAGCAAATGACAAAGGTGGCCTTGGCAAATTAAAACGAGCCTATTATTCAATTACTTACTTTAGTTATTGATTTTCTATGTAAGTTTTTATCTTTTAAGTCAGATATTTTGCGATAAAGGTACACAAGTGACTATTCATTCTCTTGTGCTATTTACGTCGCTGATAAACATATTGTAAAGTCCAGGAAATGAATTTATGAAATCCAAAAGTAAACGTGTGCATAAAATGCACGCGGAGCCCGTCGTGTCAATGAAAATGAAACCGTTGAGTATATTAATTACTTCATTACTTGGAGTAAGTATCTTCTACACGCTTCCGGCCTCTAAGACATTCGCATCTGAATGTATGACTGCAGACGGAAGTTCCGGCGGTGCCAGCGTCTCTGGCGGGGGAACGTGTTCATTAGCGACGGGCTACACGCCGGTTGAAAACGACAGCCAGGCAGGTGCAGCCAATGTTAACAATGGCGATACGATTACGATTACCGGCCAGGGTACCGATATACTGCCAGGCGACCGAGGCATCCAGCAAAACAGTCTTGGATCGCTGAATTCCGCAGCCAACGGCCTGGAGCGTTTGTTACTCGGTTCACGGACATCAGGTGTCAATACACTTGATCCTGTCACCGGCGCAAATATTGTTGTGGCAACTTATGACAGCAACGCATTCTCATCTTCTGACTGGGGGCAATATAATAATGTTGATACACAAACGCCTCGAAATTCTGGTGATAATCAATACATTGATGCTCGCCTGGGTACCGTTCAGAACGGTACTTTGAGAGTCAACATTGGCGATGCAAGCCAGTTGCCCTCATCAGGTATGAATACGATCGATATGGCTGCAAAGCAGACCACGCTGGCCCTGGCTAAAGGCAGCAACAGTACCATTGAATGGCAATCAAAAAACCGTGTATTAACGGGGGACACGGCCGTTGCCGTATCAGGAAAGACAACCAAAACAATGCAAATCCAGGTGCCCGTTTACTCTGGCTCTTTCACTGCATTTGACGGTAATACCTGGACAGTCAGCAACGCAGATGAATTGAAAACATATAACAACGCATTGATTAATGCACTGCAGAATGGAAAGCTGTCAAATCAAACAGCATACGATGACGCATTTGCAAAAGCAGTGACGTTCAGCCAGAAGAATATTGACTATAGCTATACCATTGATGCCGGAGATGATGTCACCCAGGCTGCAGGTGTAAACTATACAATGTACGCTGACGGCGCTGGGGCAAATGCTGTCATTAAATCCGGAGGGCAGATCGATCAGCGTGGCGCTGGAGTTGCAGCCGTTAATGGCGCGACAGCAGTGATTGAAGAGGGCGCTCAACTCTCAGGACATTTTAATTCCTTATTTATCGGAAGCGGTTCTACTGGGGAGAATAACGGTGTCATTTCCGGTGGGTATTTTGCGGAAGATGGGTGGGATACGACTGGCAAAGGTAATTATTTTGACGAATACTCAGAGGCATATACTGTCACTGTGGATGGTGATAACTCTCATTTCAATAACAATGGAATTATAAACGTTGCTGGCTGGACGCAATATGAGGGCTATTCACCTGATGCATGGGGTATTCGGGTTCAGTCCAATGCCAGCGCAACAAACAGCGGAATTATTAATGCCGGGGTCAATAATGATTCTATGAGTCACTATATTTCCGCAGTCAGGGTCGCCAATGGTGGGAATAGTCAATTTACCAATACCAGCTCCGGGCATATTTATCTTGGCCGTGCGGCTCAGTACAACACCGCTGACCCGGAGGCGGTGGTAGACGTTGCCAATGCGCTGCCGATATACGGTATTTTACTTACCGATGGGCAGGCAACAAATGAAGGCAAAATTGAAATAGGTTCACTCACTGAAAATGCCGTGGGAATGGCGGCAGTCGCATCATCGCCAACGGGCTCGCTGACCAATAAAGGCTCAATTCTGGTGAAAGGTAGTGCAAATGATGCGCCTTTGCAGAATATCGGGATCCTCGCGCAAAACAATGGACAAACCCAGGTTCAGAACAGTGGAACAGTCATACTTTCTGGCGTAAACGGTATTGGCTTGAAGGTGCTGGCCACTACCAACACTGCGTCAGCAACATCTGATGCCAACAGCGCAATTATCGTTGCCGGCGGCGTGGATCCAGAAAGTGGTACACGTAATTATGGCGTCTGGACTGAAGGTGCAAAAGCCAGCGCCAATATCCAGGGGAATATTGATTTGTCTGGACGTGGGGCAATTGGTGTACTGGCTCGTGATGGCGCAGGCGTCACGATCGGACCGGACTCTGCGGTTCGATTTCAAGAAGCAACTACCGGCGGCAATTGCCCTGAAAATTGCAGTGAGCAAATTGGCTATCTGGTGTATGGCAAAGGATCTTCGATTAATAACCAGGCGCAACAATTAGGTGTCACCAGTTCAGGCTCTACGTTATTTCGTATCGAAGATGGTGCGACGTTTGACAGTAACGGTAAAACGCTCACGGCCTCAGGTCAGAATGCGACCATCCTGACCGCCAGCGGTAAAGGTACGGTAGTCAACGCGAGTTCCGGAACATTAAACGTCAGCGGGGTTGGCGCAACGGGGATACGTGTTGACGGTGGTGCAACGGGGCAAATCGACGCAAGAACCAACATTAATCTTCTGGGCCAGGGTACCGTTGCCGGGTTGGTTGATGGACGCAAAACGGGGCTTTCCGGAGCAACTGGAACAGAAGAGCTCGGCTCGTCGATAACCAATAACGCTGCAATTCAGTCTGCAATTCAGGACGTTGTGGGTTTTGTCGCACAATATAGCGGAAGTGTGGTTAACAACGGTGCAATATCACTGACCAGTGACGTTAACAGCACCGGGGTAATCGTGCGCGAAGGAGGCAAGCTGACCAACAATGAAACTATTTCTATTTCAAAAGGAACAGGGATTTTGGTTGATGGCGGTGCATCTGCATCCACGTTAACAAACCAGTCATCGATTAATGTCCACGATGGTATCGCAGGTATTCATTTGCAGAATGGCGCGAAACTGAATGCCTCAGGCAGCGGGAGCATCACCACTAACGGCACGGCTGACGGTATCTTGCTGGGAACCGGCGCTGTAGGCGCAGAGCTTGGCGCGAGCCTGATCGCAATTCAGGGGACAGGTAGTGGGATCCACAATACCCAGTCAGGGGCGTTGACCACGCTGAACGGGACAACGATTGTTGCCAATACGGGTTCTGCAATTCTGAACGACGCGAACGCCACGTTTACTGGCTCGAATACCTCACTCGATTCCAGTAAAGGCTGGGCGATACAGAACAATCAGAATCAGGTCGATATTCATCTGGCTAACAGCGTTGTGTCTGGAGAATCGGGCGTGTTGTTGACTCAGACAGATGCTATGACAAATCTGGATATGACATCAGGCACGCTTAATGGCCGAATTAAAACGGATAGTGCAACAGCTAATATTGCGCTGAAAAACTCCAGTATCTGGAACATGTCTACCGATTCAAACGTAACGTCATTGATTAACGATAAAAGTGCGGTCAACTTTGCACAGGGAGGTGCATTTAAAACCCTAACTGTAAACGGGAATTACACCGGTAATGATGGTGTGCTCATAATGAATACATCGCTTGGTGATGATAACTCTCCGACAGATCGTCTCATTGTGGAAGGTGACACCTCCGGAAATACGCAGGTATCGGTAGCAAATGCAGGCGGCAGCGGGGCGCGAACCTTAAACGGGATTGAACTGATTACGGTAAACGGTAATTCGCAGGGCGTGTTCAGTCAGGCGGGCCGTATTGTTGCCGGGGCCTACGATTATTCTCTGGTTCGCGGAAAAGGAGATAACGATAAAAACTGGTATTTAACGAATTATGAGACGCCGGTCGATCCAATTGTACCGGTGGATCCAACAGTACCCGTAGTACCAGTGGATCCTGTAGTACCTGTCGTGCCAGTGGACCCTGTAGCACCCGTAGTACCAGTGGATCCTGTAAAACCGGTTAATCCTGCGAAACCCGTTTACAGACCAGAAATGGGTTCATACAGTGCTAATCTGGCAGCAGCTAATAACATGTTCGTGCTTCGTTTGCACGATCGTCTTGGTGAAACCCAGTATACCGATATGCTGACTGGGGAGAAAAAAGTGACCAGCATGTGGATGAGGAACGTCGGTGGTCACACACGATTTAAAGATCGGTCAGGTCAGCTGAATACGCAGTCAAATCGTTATGTCTTGCAAATGGGTGGCGATATAGCCCAGTGGAGTAATAATGGAAATGATCGCACCCATATTGGTCTGATGGCAGGTTACGGAAACGAACACAGTAATACGCGTTCACACCAAAGTCATTATCGGTCCGATGGTTCAGTTAATGGTTATAGCGCTGGCGTATATGGAACCTGGTATGCGAACGAGGAAGATAAGAGTGGTTTGCATATTGACAGTTGGGTGCAATACAGCTGGTTCGATAATACGGTTAAAGGAGAGGGCATTGCTGCTGAAAAATACAAGTCAAAAGGATTTACGGGATCGTTAGAGAGTGGATATACCTTCAATATGGGTACCTTTAAAGGTAGCCAGGGTAGTACAAATGAATGGTATATCCAGCCGAAAGCACAGGTTATCTGGATGGGGGTGAAAGCAGACTCTCACGAAGAATCAAATGGTTCGAAGGTAACAGGGGAAGGTGATGGTAACATTCAAACGCGTGTTGGGGTGAGAACATACATTAAAGGCCATCATAAAATAGATGAAGGAAAGCAACGTGAATTCCAACCGTTCATTGAAGCAAACTGGATCCACAACACTCGTGAGTTTGGCGCAACAATGAACGGTGTGACCAATAAGATTGAGGGGAGCCGCAATCTGGGGGAAATTAAGACTGGCGTAGAGGGCATGGTAAACCCTAATCTGAATTTATGGGGCAACGTTGCTGTTCAAGTGGGAGATAAAGGGTATAGTGATACCTCAGCGATGATAGGTGTTAAATACAGTTTTAAATAATTCCACTGGATAATACAGAGTGCATCCCAAAAGCTGTTAACCAGTTGATTAAGATGCGCTTTTTATACATCATTATCAGAGCAGCCCCAAAGCGAATACATAGATAGTCTTATTGCACTACGGTGAATCCTAAAAAACATTTCATATATTGCATTGGGTAATAAATAATATACCATGGTTTTACCTTGGTGGAAAAACCATGTTTTATTCAATTATCTATGCTTAATTGATTTCAAAATTTGGCGATTTATTCAATTAGATCGCAATTTTTAAAAAAAATAGACGTTAAGGTGGAAATGCCATTCCAGTCAAATTTTTTAGAAAGAATCAGCTAAAAGTGATTGTGAGTTGCATGCTATTTCGATTTTCTTAAAAGAATTCTATATAGTGACACAAGAATGAATAAATTCAATCTAATTGTAAAAGGCGAAAACAAATATGCAGTTTTAGGTGGTTATAGCATTGCCAAAAACTTCATTAAAAATAATGCATCATCAAAACAAATTTCTATGTATGTTTTCGATGATGAAGCAGGGGGGTTAGATACAAGTCATGCGCTTTTGACCCTTTCATTTACTCCAGTAATTATCATCTGTAGTGAACGGCTGTATTATGTTTTGCGTAAATTACCCGCCACAATGAATAAACTTGTAATCAGTATGAATGAAAAGGTTGATATAATCATTGATAAAATAACAAGATATATCATGCAGTTTAGCAATGTTTTCAACTACTCATTCTTCAAGGAGTGGTGTTCAAATTGTTTGGTCATCTCGCCAAGGGAATTACAGTTTATTAAGTATTTCCTTGAAGGTAAGGGTACGCATGAAATGATAATGACATCTAATCTTTCGTGGCAGCGCATATACTCAATAAAGAGATCGATAATGGATAAAGTCGGTGCTAAAACTGAAAGCGATTTATACAGTATATTAAGATCACTGATTTTCTATATCAGCATGCTGAATATGAAGTCCGTGCAGAATAATACATTTTAGCCAGGAGGGTGCAATGAACAAAAGTCACAGCCTCTCATCGCGAGTACTATTAAGGCGCCGCGATAAGACGTTTTTATATAAACTCTCATTTTGGTATCTGATAGTAATTTTTTTACTATTAAGCGGAGCTATGCTTTTAGATGTTAACTATGATGCAAAAAACGTTTACTCACTATTAATAATTTATATAATAACAATATGCTGCGCTTCTATTTTTTTTGCGATAAAAAATAGAAATATATTAAAAATTAAACATCCAAGTCCATATTGAATGCGAAGGATACGATTATTTGTTTCAAATCTCAATTGGATGTTATCGAACACATCATGGCAAACGGTAGAGCGGATAATATATCTCTGCTCTGTTACATACACATCCATTTTATGTGTTAAATACATTGGTCCGTACTACTATGGAACAATCAGTTTATATTCCAATGTGTTACTATTTTCTTTAGTTATGGCGAAATTTGGTACGGATGCGATTTTCTACAAAGATTTAAAAAACATAAATAAAAAATACTGGGTTGGTAACCTTATTCTAATGCGTACGTGCACTGGAGTGGTTATCAATACGGCTGTGCTTTTATTTATCATAGTGTTTGGAGAGGTTGACATTAGATGCTTGTATTATATTTTGGCAATATCCATTGCAATGTTAATACAGGGTGCTGATGTTGCTCTTTTGTATAACCGTGCAAATGGTTTATACAGAAATGATGTCATGATTAATATAGTTACACTGCTAATGTCTTCTTTAGGTAAGATTCTTATCGTACATTATCGGTTATCGTTCGCACTTTTATCTTTACCGATTATTTTTGAAGTATTAGTACCCGCTGTGTATAGACTGTATTCTGGAGATGCTATTAAAGTCCAGTATGTAATAAAAAGGAGAATTATTTTATATTTCATAAGATATGGGGCGATAAATCTAATTCCAAACCTGGCTTTGCTAATTAATCAACGGACGGTTTTTTTTATTCTCGCTGCATTGGGGAGTCGGAATATGGTTGCAGTTTATGCGGTCGCGTTTTTCATATCAAATGCAGTATTTATGCTTCCAAATATACTAACAACTACTGCAGTAGCTAAGCTCAGTAAAGTTACAGATAGTACGATTCGAATCGCAAAAACAATAAGCGTCATCCGGTTATTGTCTTTAATGTTATTGATCGCCATTTTTATAAGCCATTACTGCGGTGAGTATCTGATACCAATGTTTCTAGGGGAGGGGTATGAAAAGCTAAATTTGATCGTCACATTGATTTTAATTTCTTTCTATTTCTCATCAATCACAAAGCTATCTGTTAAAGTTATAAAGAGAGAGAGGTATAAATATCACTACATCATAAGCCACATTCTTACTTTCGTGGTTCATATTACATTCACATATTTACTTGCACTTCGATATGGGATTATCGGCGCAACATGTGGTTTTTTGTTTGCTGAATTCTTCTCGGCTACTTTTGCGAGTTATATAATATCAAAAAGAATTTTTCTTATGCACCTGAAGCTATTTTATAACAGGAGTTGAAATATGAAATCTTTTATCAAGCGTTTATATCACAGCATTCCATGGGTTTTCAAAGATAGAATTGAGTATTACAGGAATTTCCGGTCGCTACCAAATTTAACAAAACCTATCAAGTTTACCGAGAAAGTATTATACAGAAAGAAAACAACCTGTATTACTAATGACAACTACGCTCTGTATGCAGATAAGCTAAGAGTAAGGAACTATGTTGAGTCGAAAATTGGAAGTGCGTTTTTAATACCGTTATTGGGCACTTACCATAGCGTTGATGAATTAAAGAAAGATTTGTACTCGCTTAAGAAATGCATTTTGAAACCTAACAATGCGTCTGGTAGTTTAATTTTTATTGACGAGGGGTTGATACCAGTTCTAGCTGCTGAAGTATTGATCACAGCATCAGTGTGGTTAAATAATGACTATTCAAGGCATAAAGGAGAATTCCATTATAAAAAAATTCAACCTGTTTTAATTGCAGAGAAAAACCTCGCTATGCAAAGTAAGAGAGTCAATGACTATAAAATACACATGTTCAGAGTGAAGGAGGGGCATGTTTTTTATGTACTACAGATGATCGAGTATGGCTGCGTTGACCAGCGGGAAGGAAAGGGTAATACTTTCTTTTTTGTAAATAACTTGTTCTCTTCATTTGGTGACAAAATAAAAATATTCTCTGCTGATGAAAAAAAAGCGCTTATCGAAGCGCTAAAAAACAGTGAGATTCTTCTTGGTGAGTTGGAGTACGCCAGATTCGATTGGTACATTACCAGGCAGGGATTGTATTTCGGAGAAATAACGCTCACGCCATGTGCTGGTTTTTGTAAAGGTTTCCCAGAAGAGCTAGATCTATTAATGGGTTCTGTCTGGTGTTTACCTGACAAACATAGCAATGACGAACCAGATGGTCTGAAACAAAAGCTATTTGTAAGCTAATGATCGTGATTTAGTTTTTCATTTACGATTGACCAGATCTGGTGATTTCCAGCCTGTGTAACGGGCTGGAATCCTCAATACTTCAGGAAACATCGTTTTCTGCTTGCTGATGTTCACGACAAATCAGCATTTTGTCATCGATGCTGAGCGGTTCTTTTGTAAGCATGCAAAAAGGCATCCCGTTAACGCAGTGATGAAAATGACAGGAATGGCATAAACCAAAACTCGGTACATTATTGGTTCGCTGAATTTCCTTCAGCAGCTCCAGTAACAATATCTTCAGCGAATCTGCACGAGTACCCATTCCTGTTTCACCATCGACCAGAAATTGCGGTGGCAGCAACGCGGTGAGCAACGTGCTGGCCGTTTCCGTCAATTGAAGATGAACACTGCGTTTATCACGGACATCCTGCGTACGAGTAATCAGCCCTTTTGCTTCAAGTATTTTTAGTGACTGCGATACGGTGCCTTTGGTCAGCCCCAGGTATTCAGTGACACCGAGTGGTGTATTAGAGTAGCGGTTGCAACGAGCAAGATACATCAGTGCGCTAAGTTGCACCGGCTGAAGGTCAGCCAGTAGTGGATGCTGGCGAAACCACATCCGGGTCAGGCTCGAAAGCCTGTCCAGTAGGTCAAAGAGTGACATGTCATTCATTGTAAAATCCTCCGCAAATATAGTATCGATTAAATACCATCTTGACAAACGTTAAAATAATCGTAGTATTGAAATGGTATCGGATCGATACTAAATTATGGAGTGTATTTAATGTTAACAGCTCATTTTTACCATGCAGGTTGTACGGTTTGTGTTTCTGCAGAAGAAACGTTACTTAATCATCTTTCACCAAATGTTAAAGTGGAAGTCGTACATCTTGGTGAACACCCAAATAGGGTTGCCGAAGCTGAGCTTGCAGGAGTCAAATCTGTTCCTGCACTGGTCATTGACGGTAACGTGCTGCACATCAATTTCGGCGCATCTATTGAGGCGCTGAAATAATAGATTTACCGCCGGTAAGGGGAAAGAAGAGTGGTGTAGCACATTGCAATGTGTCCATCATGATAGAAATTCCCGCAACCGGGAGCAGGGAGGTGGCTCTGGCAATCTCCCTTCATTAGTGATTAAGAGAGGGCACGTAGTTATGGAAGCTCATGTTTTTGATACTCATGTACAGACTCAAGATAGTCGTTATCTACATTTTGACGTTTTGATTGCCAGAAAAGATGTTGACCTGGCTATGCTTTATGCCAGAGAGTGGTTGGCACGTAATGGAGTGCATAAAGCAGATATCTCACAGGATCTTTGTCATTTTTGCCATAGCGAACTCGCGTCCCAGGAGATGGTCAGTGCAATGTCCGGACAGGGGTATTTCATTATTCCAATGCAGGGATGTGAAGAATTCCGGTGAAACTCTATCAACCTGTTAATTGCGATCTCCACGATTACCTTGAGATCGCCTGTTTGTACCAGTACAAGTTGCTGATTGAATTAACTGATGGTTCATGTTTCGATGGCAAAGCGTTGACTACCCACACAACAATTGAACGAGAGGAATTTCTGGAAATAGAGGGCAGAGAAACTCATCGGAAAATCCGCCTTGATTTTCTTTCAGCAATTACTCCCCTCTCTACACGAGCCATTTTCGGGAAAATTATATTCGCCAGACCAGATGACATAGACTTGCTGTAGTTACCAAGTGTTGATATTTATTTACTTCCGCCCCCTGAGGCAGCTGATATAAACTGATTCTCCAAACAAGAAACAGGTTGAATATCATTTCAGGGGGAACAGGAGGCTGGCATTATGGTATTGACAAATATCAACATACTTGCATGCAAATTGCATATTACACGTATTAATTTATCAATATTCATGGCTATAACGTGTCCTAATGTTATGGCCATTGACTAATTGAAACTCATATTTTTCGGAAGATTTTTTCACTGCTGATAAGTTTGATACCTGCAGGGCTGCTTTCTAGGATGCGCTTTTCCTGATCAGACACAAACCTAATTGAGGACCATCCCTCCTCGGCAGAAAGAACACTCTGAAGTTTTCTGATGAGCGTTTCAGCCTGATTATTCTCGCAGTCCAGGTTGCCGATTAAGTTGTCATGGAAGTAAACACTAAGGCGGTGAGTTGTCAGCATTCGAATTCTCCTGAGTTTAGCTTCCGAATATAAAGCATACCTGTACCGTCATTGAGTGAGTCCTGCACGCAAAGTCGAGTCAGTTCAGAGGCTGTTTCGACAGCCTTTTCAAGGGGCAAACCACTTAACAAACCTGCCGTCAGTTCTGCTGTAAAATGATCACCAGTGCCTTTTGGCGGATTAGGTAGTGCTTCATGTTCAACAATGTGCACCATACTGGCAGAGACGCTGATGATTTTAAGCATCTGGCTGTGCTCATTATGTGAGGCACTAGTCACAACAACCCACTGTGTTTTATCGTTAAGAAGTGTAAGGGCTGAGGTGATGATTTCTCGTTCGGTAATTAAGGTTTTACCCACCAGGCATTCAAGTTCAAAGCGGTTAGGCGTCAGGCCAGTTGCGAGCGGTAAAAGATGATTACGATACCAGTAAGTGAGATCCGGATCGACATAAAAACCCGTATCGTCGTCTCCCATAACTGGATCCACTACAATAAGTATTCTTGGATTTTCAGCCCTTATTTGGCTGAGCCATGCAAAAACTTGTTCTGCTTTCGATGTACTACCTAAGTATCCCGTAATAACTGCACGTAACTGGGTGTCTTGTTTACGTTCCTTTATGCCCTGAAGGAAGCCGGAGAACCAAGCATCGGGAATCTCGCCGCCATAACAGCCTTGATTGTCGGGTGTGTTGCTAAGCAGGAAAGTCGGTACTGCAAGAGTGTGCCACCCATGCTTAACAAGCACGGCCAAAGCGATACTGTTACCCACACTGCCATAAACAACCTGAGACTGAACGGAAATGATGTCGGCAGTACGGGCTAGCCGCTCTGTCTGGGGATTTCGCGGTGTCATGTGCTTATTCTCCTTTCGGCCAAAAATATTCATCAGGAATCGAACGAGCACCAAAGATCGCCTGACCTACGCGCACGATGTTGGCACCTTCTTCAATAGCAATCTCGAAGTCACCTGACATGCCCATTGATAGCTGCAGGTTGCCATAAGCATCAGCAAGCTGATCGCGCAGTTTGCGTAACCGGATGAAGCATGCTCTGACGCGATCGGCATCAGAGCTGAATTCCGCAAGGGTCATCAGCCCTATTACCTGTAGGTTTTTTAATGGATTCAACTTTTCCATGAAGTCAACGACGGCTTCCGGTGCCAGACCAAACTTGCAGGGTTCTGCTGAAGTGTTCACCTGAACAAAAACATTGAGCGTCCGCCCTTCAATACGTAGTCGCCTGTCCAGTATTTCGGCCGTATTAAATGAATCCAGAGCCTGAAACTCACTGGCAAATCTGGCCACAAATTTGGCTTTATTTGACTGAAGATGACCAATCACTGACCATCTCAAATCGCTCAGCTCCGACATTGCTTGTGATTTTCGCCAGGCTTCCTGCACTTTATTTTCACCTAACAGTCTGCATCCCGCCTTGTACGCCATTCGAATGTGCGTCTCGTCCATTGTTTTACTGACAGGTAGAAGACGAACGTCTGATACCTTACGCCCTGAACGCTGGCAGGCTGACTCAATCCGTGATTGAACCGCAGCCAGATTGTCGATGAAATCCTGTACGCTTTCCGCACGCGGCCAGCGATTGTGCATTTCGCAAAGGGGCTGGGTGTCTGAGTTAGAGGATGGTTTGACAAAGTTTTCTGTATTTTTCATGGCGGATAGACAAGTGCTCCGTACTCACCTAATATTGTCCTAGGCTAAACACATATCTGAACCAGGTCAATGAATATAAACGGCAAAACAGCGGGTGATATTTTCGAACAGATTCGAGCAATGATTCAGGCAGGCGACCTTGTTGCCGGCATGATGCTTCCCACATTGCGTGAACTGGCGAGTGAATTGGGTATCAATCGTAATACGGTCGCCTTGGCTTATAAGCGACTGACGGACGCAGGTTTTCTCATATCCCGAGGCCGAAATGGGACTATTGTGCGTGATCCCACTATGCTCACGGATATTGAAGGTAGTGCGCCGGACCTTGTTCTTCGCGATCTGGCCAGTGGCAATCCTGCAGTTTCGATTCTGCCCTCTGTGAGCCTACTTGCCGTGCATATCCAAAGCACGCCGAGTCTGTACGGTGAAACCGTTATTCGTCCTGAACTTGAGGCTATAGGGCTTGAATGGCTAAAGTCCGATCTCAAATCACCTTTTGATCTAAATCTGACTAACGGTGCAGTTGATGCTATTGAAAGGGTACTTACCAGTTATTTGATTGCTGGTGATCGTGTTGCTGTTGAAGATCCTTGCTTCCTTAGTAGCATCAGTACCCTGCGCCACAACCGCTATCAGGCATCTCCTGTGGAAATAGATGAAGAAGGAATGAAAATTGAGTCGCTTTCACGACAGTTATCTGCTGGTGTGAAGGCGGTGATTATTACGCCACGAGCTCACAATCCAACCGGTTTTAGCCTTAGTGCTCAGCGTGCTGAAGGCATTCGCACTCTGCTGGCAAGTTATCCCCACGTTTTGGTGATAGTTGACGATCACTTTTCAATGCTCTCAACACATGACTATTACCACATTGTTCCGGAGAATATTCGCAATTGGGTACTCATCCGCTCCATTTCAAAGTCCTTGGGACCTGATTTGCGTATGGCCTTTGTCGCAAGCGATGCGGATACCTCACTGCGCCTGCGCCTGCGTCTGAATGAAGGGACTAGCTGGGTAAGCCATATTCTGCAAGATATGGTCGTTGGCCATATGCATTCATCTGGCTTCCAGAAGTCAATCTTGTCCGCGCGTGAGCGCTATTTTGAAAAGCGAGAATTGCTCACCAATGCCTTAAAACAACATGGTATCAAAGTTTCAGACCACCATGACGGCCTCAATGTGTGGATTCCTCTTGAACAGAACAGCGCTGCGACTGTTATGCAAATGGCTCTAAGGGGCTGGCTGATTAGAGGTGGGGAAGGTTTCGTCCTGAACAATGCTAGCTCCGGGGTGCGAATCACCATTTCAGACCTCGATGCAATGGAAATTAAACTAATCGTGAAATCACTGGCCGGGATTCTGACCCAGCAGAATTAGATTCTCACCACAAAAAAGGCCTGAACAGATCGGCCTCTTAATATGGAGTTATTTGTAATGCACGTTCATTTCATCGTACATGAAGATTTCGAAGCACCTGGTGCCTACGAAACTTGGGCCAGAAATCATGGACACGATGTGACATTCACTCGCGTTTATGCTGGTGATACATTACCAAAAGATGTCAAAGTCATTGATTTTCTTATTGTTATGGGTGGACCTCAGAGTCCGGAAACAAAACAGGAAGATTGTACTCACTTCGACTCTAAGAATGAGCAGTCATTGATTAATTCCGCTGTTAAAACTGGCAAGGTCGTAATCGGAATCTGCCTCGGGTCGCAGCTTATTGGTGAAGCATTGGGTGCACCTTTTGCCAACAGCCCTGAAAAAGAAATTGGTAAATTTCCTATCACACTAACTGAAGATGGCCGCAAAGATGAGATGTTCTCTCACTTTCCAAAGACGCTAGAAGTCGGACACTGGCATAATGACATGCCTGGCCTGACCCCAGATGCAAAAATCATAGCTTATAGCGAAGGTTGCCCGCGTCAGATAGTTTCATACTCAGATCGCGTCTTTGGTTTCCAGTGTCACATGGAACTTACACTGGACCTTGTAGAATTACTGATTGCTAATTCAGAGACAGATCTAATTTGCGCCGCAGATTTCCGCTTCGTTAACACTCCAGAAGAACTTCGTGCGCACGACTACGGCGAAATGAATCAGGTATTATTTGGCTTTCTGGATAAGCTGGAAGCTAGTTACAAGATAGGGTGATGAGAGCTTTTTTTAACTACTGAAACGCGAACGGATAAAAAAAAGATCTACGGAACGCGTGAAGAGCCCGTAGCGATATTTTTGATTACATCGAAATCTTTTATAACAGTAAGCGTCGGCATGTTTCGAGCGATCAGATGTCACCGGCTGAATATGAAAACCAGTATTATCAAGGGCTCGGAAGTGTCTAGATTATCCGTGGCGATTCACGATGATCTTACGCTTAAGCTGTTTGACTCTAATACGAATCAGCTTAATCCATTATTTATCAAGGATATACAGGCACTTGAAGAATACTCAGACTCAGGCGGGACGACTTTTTTAGGTCCGGTTTATTCTCAAGACAACTGGGAAACGCTGCAGAAAACTCTGGTACCGGTGCTCAAGCAGCGTATTAGAGACAAAACCGATTATGGCGGTAGCCCGTTCGTTTGGGTAGCTCCATCAGATCCCTACTGGTCAAAGAGCGCCCGATTTATCTCAAGCCTGAGCGATTTTCTTAACAGGTCGGCTACGAAGGATAACCGGCTGTATAAACCGGTGTTATTCAGGATGCAACTGATGCCTGGGTTGCAAGGCACTGGAAGCATGGACTTGGGCAATTCCACGCGCGCGCTAAAGGGCTAGTTGAAGGACTGTTAAATGGTAATGTTTAGATTCTTCATCTTGAGGATGAATTATCTGCTGTTATCTATCATATTTCTCAACCAGAAACGCTGTCTGTGACTATGCCATTGGGCTTCATTACAACGAACAAAGATGCAGTTAAGATTATTGGTGCGCTGATTACTGAATATATCAAAAGCACCTCTGATTTTGATAAGCCTCATGACTGTGGCGCAATTTCATCAATGGTTTAGAAATTGTTGCAGACTGATTAAAAAGGGCAATTAATTGCCCTTTTGTTGGTAAGCGTAAAGCCACTGTCGCCTGTGAATCTGGTCCCGGTATCCATAGGTCATAGTTCCGTCTAAACCAAATGGAACTCTATTCCTGTAAAACTTAGTCGTCCGCTCACACAGCAGGTGGCTGTATAAGCATAAATTCTTGACACAGAAATCACGTTTATGGGGTGAAGGCCGGCGTGTAAGGTTCAATTCAGTAGCCGTTCTGAACACCTGTCGCAAGATTTACCTCAACCGCCATTTTGGTCAATACCCTGAAAGCAATCAGGTAAATAATTACCCGTGTTAGAGAAAAAGGTGATCAATCGGTGATTACAGTCGATAGTGTAGGTAGGTAATGAAATGACACAAACAGATATTATAGCGGCCGTGGCATGTGCTATATCAGGGGTCGCCGCGCTATTTTCAGGAATAGCATTATATCAATCAGCAAAAGCAAACCGCAGTGCAAATCAGGCATCAGAGCGAGGTTTGAATATTGATTTAGTTGATTATCGTATGATATACGGAATGCATTCACATCAATAATGGATGAGTTCGATGCACAGAGATACGGGCCAGCAGATAACGATATTATTCAGGCAAAAATTACCTTCCGAGATGCGGGTATATTTTTTGGTAATGACGTAAGTGAATTTCTTACTGAGTTAATACGACAAATTAGTACCTATAGTGAGATATTTAAAACTAGGACAATGGGCCGTCTCATTTTTGACCCTCAAGGCGATGTTAGAGAGGAAGAGCAACGATTAGCACAAATAAGGCTATGGGTGACAGCACAGCGTAGGCCGGGCAATGACATGTTCGACAGAATCATGACTGTTTCATGATACATGCCAGACCCGGCCCCAGTGCCGGGTGTTTTATTTTCCTCACTACAATCGTCGCCACACCGTCCATTTCTCAATCTAGGACCCGTTTGAAAAATCTGCCCGCAAGAGGGCGCATGTGTGATGACTGGAAAGGGGAGCTGAGAATCAATTCCCGACACCGTAGCGAGACAATTTCACAACACGGTTCGATTGCCTGACTTCTCCAACCATGGGCTGAAGAAGTCAGGGGTAACTGATGTTATTCAGTCTTCAAGTGTTGAATTGTTTCGAACTCTATTATTTTTCCTGCATTTACCGGCAGTTTCACTAATGTTCATATCCAATCGAAGATCCTCACGCAGTATTGTTTTTGCATTAGCTAATAATTTAGCCCTGAATTTTTCGGTCCGTAAAGAAAGGTGCGCAAAAGGATTTTTTGTGTTCATGAGTGATCCATTTTATCCCTAATTTCAATACCGGTTACGTTTCCGGTGTCTGAATAACAGACCGATTTGTAGATAACCCTGAAGTGCTAACCCATCCCAGGAAGCTATCGTTCAAGTACAGCAGGGGCAAGTGAGGTGATGGGCCGTTGCGTGCTATGTACGTAACCAATAGCCTATGTGTTGTAGACGATATTATGGTATCGTTGGTGAGGCTTTACCATAAAATCCACTTAGCATAATTATCTTCAGTACAGTAACTAACTTTAGCTTATCATACTAGCTAAAACTTCTATTTTGGCGTTTATTCTAACGACCTTTTTGTACTGCCTATCTGACATGCTTTTCAATTCGGCATTATGACCAGGTAAGTCATTAATGAGTTCATCATAAACTTCCTTTTGCCCAGTGGTTACCTCTAGCTCGTGTTGATATTTTTTGAGCAAGATATTCATCATTTCATAATGACTGCAAATCGGACTGGTATTATTTTGATGAGCGGGCTCGGGCTCATTCTGAGCAATTAATTCTAAAGTTTGAGCATATTCATTAAAATCTACAGTCCGCGAATAAATATGCTGATATATGCCTCTTTTCCTTTTTTTAATCAATAACCCTTTTTTTACTAGGCTTTGAAGATGCCGATAGGAAAAGGCCATAGTTTTTGGCATATTTTTAGGGAAATTGAATTGTTCAACAAGTGCATGGGCCAGCTCACAAGTTGTAAACCCTTTGATATCGATACTAATTATCGCAGAAAAAATATAAGACTCTGCATTTACTACTCTGGTATTCATAGAACAATTAACAACCAAACGAGTGCTTAGGATTGCTAAGTATACAGCATTGGAAGATACTTAGACAATCTAAGCTATCTAAGGTCTATGAAGATGTGCACGTGTCAACTGAGAACCCAATACCTGCTCGACTCAAAGATGCCCGTACTACGGCGGGGATATCTCAACGGACGTTGGGGATTCTTGTTGGTTTTGATCCTGCGTCGGCCAGTAGTCGCATGAACCATTATGAGAAAGGTCGACATGTCCCTGATATTGATACGCTGCGAAGGATGGCTGCGGAGTTAAACGTGCCGTTGAATTATTTTTTCTGTGATGACCAGACGACGGCAGAACTTGCATTGCTCATCTCCCGGATGACAAAAGAAGAGCGAAGCAACCTTATCCAAGCACTCAAAATGTCATCGGGTATTAAAAAATGACATTCGTTTATTGTGAGCACCCCCGTTTTAGTTCCACGCATTTTTTGAGAGTTCCGAGTTTTCAGCTGTCTGCTGGCGAGACAGCTTCATTACCATCTGCTTTGCATAATCGCCATAGTGCGAACTTATGATGCCGAAAATGCCTGAGAGCGTGTTATCTGGGATTAGACCCAAGTTCCACAATCATCGCGAATTGATCAGTTCTCTAATGATATGCGGGGCTAGAAGGCTTTCTACCGGTATAACCGTATTGATTTTTACCGCTTTGACAATTTCAATCAATGAAAGGGTATTCTGCGCAAGCTGTGCGCGCAGCTCTTTATTCTCTTCCTGAAGCTGCTGATTACGACCAAGCAAAGCCTGACGAGTCTTACGATTCACATATTGCTGCTTTTCTTTGGGGCGAAGATTTAGAGGAGATAGTTGTTGATCGACATAGGCTGCAATAAGACGCTTTCGTTCAATGCTACTTAATGTACTTAAGCCGCCATTGATGATGCCTTTTGATTTAAGTCTCGCGTGTAAGCTTTTAGCTGAAATAGGCGATTTATCAAACCCTTCGATCAACATCAGTTGGAGTTCATGCTCGATCTGAGTATCCAATTCTTTACCACGCATCAGTCTTCTCCTTGTTTAATTTTTTGGTTCTCGAGCGCAAATAATTGAGCCAAAGTACGAATTTCACCTTCTACTTTCATCTCTCCAGACAGGACCACATGAGAGGGGATGACTTGCAACGAGTTTGAGCGCCTGCGTAATTCCTTAGTTAAGGCATCTAGCTGTGCTAGATTTTCCTGGATATTACCTTGCATTAGCTGGTTGTCCGGAAGGGCTGCGGTATACTGTTCGAAAGCAAGCGTAGCCTCGTTTAACGCTCGACCTTTGGCTACAACAGCAGAGTATTCATCAATACGACCGGTCAACGTGAAATGCTCACAGGACTTCAATGCCTGACACTTCATTCGATATGGGCATCCCCACAAGTTAATGTCCCTCATGCAGGACCCCAATTTCAATGGATGCAGTACCGCGTGCCTTTTCACCATTTCAGACGCTTGCGATGGCCCTTCGTTTTTACTTATTTCCTCGAACGCAGCGGCTATGTCTTCGAATAATCCATCGCCTAACGATGCTTCGATGAATCCTGCAACATCATCACGATTATCAAAGGTATGCAGATTCGCCTTTATATTGGTTTCCAGATTCTGCGTGCTGCTAAATACCATCATACCGTTTTGCTTTACCGCATCAAGTGGTGTAACAGCACCAACAGCAGTAGATATTACCTGCTCTTGTACGATCGGAACTAACGGAACAAGAGAAGCTGCCTTTCGCCGCTCTTTGAGAGCTAGATGCTGGTAATGTTTATTTTGAGCGATATCAACACGCCCCATCAGCATCGCTTGTAAGTGTTCTGAAATATCTGCAATTGCTAGAAAAGTGTTTATATTGTGACGGGGGATATGAGTACGAAGCTGGGTAGGGCGGCCATCATCTTCCAACAGATTGTACTTATCAAATATAGAAACATAGCCTTCAAAATTACCAAGAAACCTGTTCATACCATCATTACTTAACGGTAATGGTATCGTTTTCAGAGTCATGCGTCGCTTTAAAGTTAACGACCCCTTAGGGTACAAAAACAACAAATCTTCATATTTAGTTTCATACCTTTTACCATTGTCAACCCACGAATGAGTACAAGGAGTATTTGCATCGTTACCGTCAAATTCTTTTTTAAGATAACAACTAAGGTCTGATTTTGAATAATGGATTATCTTTCCTTTACCAGTGCTTGGAGTGATTCTTGTTGGTCGGCAGTCTCGTTTCGCTAATGCCTTCGAGACCTTATCGCGCAGTCCTGCACGGCCTCGAAGCTCTGATGAGGGTTGAACTATGTGTGCTACAACATCATCAAGTTCAATGAAATCCTCAGTAATGTCACTGATAGCCTTGGGTAACAGAATGCTATATCGAATTAGCCCACTATCAGTATTAGTGGTATCAATACGCAAGTCTCTAACAGCTAGCTTTGCCAACTGCACAGGGCGCGCCCCAGTAACATAACTTAATCCGAGTACTGAGGCATATTTGAGATCTCTAATGTTATAAGATTTACCTCTGACCAATGCCGTTGCCATTTCAAATAAACCTTTGCTTATCATGCTTTTTTCAAAAGGTTCGAGAATATTGTCAATGTCCTGATAAATATCCCAGTTATACGCATTTGGTCTGGGAATAAACTCAAGATCCTCATAGTCTTCCAAAGTGAATCCAGGGAACTCCTCAGAACAAAGGATCTTCAAGCCAAATAATATAGAATAGAAAGCCCTGACATCGAGGTCATCACTTTCTATATACTGTCGCAATATAAGTAATGTAAAGCCGCCATTTTCTCTGCAGTAACTGAATGCTTGTGTCCACTGATGTGATAGTACTGGTAAGAAAGTTGGGAACATCGTTGATGCATATTTGAAACAAAAATACTTCAAGAGCGTATTTGTTAACTCATCAAGCTTAAAATAAACATACCGTTTACTTCCGGAATAATAAAAAACCCATTTATCACCCTCGTTATGAATATGCTTATCATCAAAATCGCTGCTGGATTTCAAAAAAATGTTTTGGGGAATAACTAAAGATTCTAATTTTGAAGAAAGATTCTGATCATACATTCCAGAATCTTGCGGGAGAAGTGTGTTAGGCTTAAACTCCATTAAACAACTCCTTTATTAAGCAATCGAAATCAGAGTCATGTTGCAATATTCGCTGGATGTTTGCTGCATTAGCTTGCTCAGATAAAAATCTTTTGGCGTAAAGATCAGGCATTTGGCTTTTTATGCTCCAACCACCAAGCAAACGGAGAGCCTCTTTTGCCTCATCCATCACCCCTATTGAAAGTGAGTTTTTGACGAAATCATTACCGGAGCCATTGAATCTTTTATTTTGCAAATGATATAGTTTCTTTAAAGTTAAGTAAGCCCATGTATGCCGTGTAACATGAGGTGTAAATTTCATTAGAGCATCAAAGCGTTCAGCTGATTTGCATTCAGGATAGTTAAGTGAAAAAACCTTATCTATCTCAGAGAAAATCAAATGCACTGCATTATAGGATAACGGGCTTTCAGGGTTTTGACTTGATGCAAATATGAAGTCATGAGTCATTGAGTTTTTTCGAATTTTTTGCATGTAAATCATAAGGAATTCATAATCTATTTTGTCTAGTTCCAAAACTCGATGCGAATACTCATTTTTTAATGATGGTGCATGTATTCTTGGATCAGTCATATTGCGAGGCATGCTAATGATTAAGCTAAATTTATCTCCTTTGATACTAGTTTTAACCGACGCGCACTCTAACAATAACAGCTCACCAACACGCAGCCCATAGTTGAGCATTAACCGCATAATTAAATAATTGCGAAGCTGAATAAATCCAGAAGGGAAGGGGTTTAGAAAGTTATTTTTATGTTTTGAACTTGGTACGACTATGCGATATACATTTTCAACCATATCACCAGTCATACTCTGAAATCCTTGAATGACTCGAGAATAATACTGCTGATTGCCTCTTTCCAGAGTTTTAAACTCATCTTTGCATATCAGCAATCGAGTGTTGAGACGGGATGCATGACGAGACAGTTCTTTGGGCGTTTCATTTCGATAGTACGGAGATACATAGGTAGCGATCAGGTAGCCTATGAATCTAATCACTGCACGTACTCTAGCGGCATTTGTCATGCCGCTAGAATGTTTAAATGGCAGAGCTTTTGGTACGAAGCTGACTAGGCGACCATTTTCTAAGTATTGAAAAAAGTCGGCCATCTCATGAATGGCGATTGCAGGGTCATGTCCGGAGCAGTAAAAGCTATAGCAGAATGTGGTTCTATGCTTCATGAACCAGAACTCATAAAAAAACTTAATCGCCTGGAGAGAAGCTGATTGAGTTGAAAGCGAGCGATACTCCAGATGGTCAACTAGATACCTAAGCGGATAAAGTGCTGGCAAACAGATTTTTACATCCATCAGAATCCAGTGCCTTCGGCCGTTTGAACTTACAATCTGGGTAAGTGAGTACATAGAAACACCCAACAATCAGCATGAGGTGAAGTAAATGTACGACAGACCTAATGCAATAAAAGGGAGGTATCTCAAAATTCACAACATGCTGATTTCTGTGGCCGCACGAGTGAACCATGAAGTAATAGACCCATGGAGGTTATTTAACATAATGTTTATTAAGCGCCGTAAGTGATTGATTTATAAATGGTTTTAAGATTCACACACTTACATTACGGAACTACGGCTGAACATGCTAATGGCGCAGAGCTATGGCTATGAGCTACATTGCCGGACAGCGCTCAACAGAGCTTGTTCCTGGCGTAATTGTTGGCCCGGTAAAATGAGGCTGTCGTCTGATGATGTTTGCATCCAGCACCGCGCGCGCTCTCGCAACATATTCACGGACTGTCCCCAGTACACGTTGTTGAGCTGCTGGTACGTCTGCCGCATTTAGCCCGACGGCATCAATTCCATAGTGCTGTGCCAGGTAGATGGCGCGCTGGTTCTGAAACTGCTGCGAGATTATTGTCACCCGGGTCTGGCCAAAGACATCTCTGGCCCGCAACACCGAATCGAGAGTCGTAAACCCGGCATAATCGCAGTAGATCGCACTTTCAGGGACACCTTTGTCGATGAGCGCTTTTTGCATCTCCTGAGGCTCATTGTAATCAGCGTGCTGGTTATCCCCGCTGACGATCAACCATTTGACCTTCCCAGCCAGGTACGCCCTGGCCGCAGAGTCGATCCGGTTACGAAAATACGTGCCACCCGGCCGTGTCCCGGGTACCAGACCTACAGCGCGGTAAGGTAGTTTATCGACCGTATCCCGGACTGACGCCCGGGTCGTCGTTTCCACCTCGCTATTGGCGTACAGAACGAAACCTACGGCGCTTATGCCAAACAGAATGATCAGGCTGATGATTTTTTTGTTCAGAAATCGCATTGCTTTCCTGCATTTACTCATTGGCGTGACTGGTTTTTACCAAGGGTGCATCACCTTTTTGCGACGACACCTGCTCCAGCACATGGATCAGCGAGTCCAGATGACGTGCCGCCTGCTCGATGTTCGCCTGAGGCGCATTTGTCTCTCCTGCAGCAGGTACCAATTGCCGCAGCTGTTCCTCAACCGGAACCGCGCTGGCGAACGTGCTGGTGATACGCCAGACGATCGTCTTCAGCTCGCTACCGGTCATGTACTTGCCTTTCTGCCTGTCCAGCGCATCCAGCTGCGCCGACAAGGCCCGGAGTTGTGCCATTCCGTCATGCCAGCCTGTCAGTTCACTCGCGGGCAGCGTCCGGCCTGCCTGATATTGCTCCCAGCGATTGACCAGTGCCCGGGTTGCAGGATCATCAGGCCACAACGCCTTAGCCTGCGACACCAGGCCCTGACCGTAGCGGAGTCGCCAGCCGGGTGCCAGCGTGGTTATCCAGTTGACCTGACTGGACATGCGCGCAAGCCACATCCCGGAGTGAGTCTTGCTGCTTTCAGTCCCGCGAAAGGCTTCAATTTGCGCCGGCGTCATCGCCTCCGGTACCCAGGCGACAGATGCCGCCATTGGCAGGGTCGCTTTATCCGGGCGATGGACAACCTGCCAGCCGAAGACCGTGGCCGCGCTGAGCACCAGTGCGGTCGCCATGCCGGCTACAAAGACAGGCCAGCGTTTCGGCGGCACCGGCTGTTCTTCAGTGACCTGAATGGCCACTCCCGGCGCTTTCTGGATGACATACACCAGGCGGCTGGCCGGAGCGTCTTCAGCAATGACAACGTCCTGTCCGGGTACCGTGTTCCCGACGGGCTCATCCCCAGGCTGAGGAGAGTTCTCCAGCCGGCCTAACGCGCTGCGTATCAGCTGCATCACCGGGTTCATCTGGCAGGCATGTTCCAGTTCCTGGCGTCTGAGTATGTCCTTCATCTCCAGCAGTCGCTTTTCAGCGAGGACCAGAGCCGGAACATCTGCAGCGCCCAGCGAAAAGGTGCGAAAAAGTTTTTGCACACGCTGCAGGAGGCCGTTGATTATCTCAGCCCGGGCATGTGCCGGTTGTGGCCAGAGCTGAGCCCACTGATGGCTCAACAGCGCAGTCAATATGGCCAGACCTTCGTTCAGGCCACTGACCCGTGCCAGATGGCTGCGCGCCAGGGTATACCAGGCGCCGGTCTGCAGCTCCACACCGTTGATTTCAAACAGGGAAAGCGACAGCTTTTCCACCTGCTTCCAGTCGACATCCGGGCGTGCCGGATGCGTCAGCTTACTCATCTCATCGCGCAGTGCCATAAACTCAGACAATGAACGCGGATCGCCACCGGTTCTCACCTGGCGGGGTTGTTCGTCATGCATGTTGGGGTGTCCGTGGGCATAAATGCGAGCCGGGCTCACAATCAGGTGCAGGGGCTACTCGGGGAGCAAAGGTGCGATCATCGTAAAGAATGCCTCTTCATCAAACCGGGCAGGATTTCCGTTCTGCGCTCCTGCCGGGCACCAGGTCCAGTTATCCTGCTCGCCACTGCGCATAAACAGCCGGTACAGGGGACTGATTTTGCCATCTGCAGTCAGGCAAACCTCAATACAGCCGGTTACGCCCTGCCCGTACAGAAAAATAGGGGTAAACCGGATACTCCGCTGCGCATAGTGCAAAGCAATTCCCGGAACCGGAAACGATGTGCCACCAATCAGAAATTCAATCAACGAAGTTGCGGTAGCTTCGGTACGTATCTCTGTACCGGCAAGCCACTCATCCATAGACTCATGAAGCAGGCTTATCCGCTGACGAAATGCCGCAATATCCGCTTCGGCTTTCGTGTCAAAGGCGGTGCTGCGCGGGTGTTGATCCTGCAACTTCTTCAAAAAACGGGCTTTTGCCGACATACTTTCACTGTCCGTCAGGAGATTAGAGGCGGGTCTGTGCGTCAAGATACTGTTGCTGTTTGAGGTGACGTATCAGCACGCGACCTTCAGGCATAAATTCCGTGCCATAGCGCACCAGGCCGATGCCTTTCAGCTCGGCATCAATGGCATAACGCAGCTCACCGGGAATGTCCTGCTCAAGCAGAACCACGTCGATTTTCTTAAGCCGCGGTTCGTACTTCAGCAGTACAGACGACAGGGTCCCCATCAGTTCATGGGCTGTACCCGGCATCCCCTGCAGGATTTTGGTCATATCCGGCAGGCCGTAGTCAGGCAGATGCGCCAGCGTACCGGCGCGGCAGTTGAGCACCCGCTGCATGTTATCGAGCACCGATAAAATCACCTGGTTCTCCTCACTGACCTGGCTGAGGCTCAGGCCGCCGGAGAAATTCCCGCTCAGCATTTCATACAACGATGGCGTGTTGTGTCCCTGTGGCATCAGTCATCCTTCAGCGGCTGTAACGTCAGGTGGTTATTTCCGGCTTCCAGAATGCGGGCCTTATCCGGATCGAGATCTTCACGTTTGAGAACCTGCTTCCAGGTGTTGTTGACCATATCCGGGTGACGGAACAACCCGACCACGGCGACAAACTGCGCATCTTCTTCCATGGGCATATCAAGATTTGCATCACCACCCGGCTTTACCACCACATCGCGGGTGGCCAGCAGGTCGGCCTTCAGAATGGTGTCGCCGTCTTTCAGCAACTGCTGGTAGACCGTTTTGTCGAATGCTTTGCGGTCTTTCAGCTGGTAAATACGGACTACCACCGGCTCGGACAGGGAGTTACTCTCTCGCGCATCGGTGTTCAGTGCTTCGCGCGCCGTGAAATCAAGATGGAGCACTTTAATTTTCTTGTAAAACACCGCGGTATAGACCGATTTGGTACCATCTGCGACGCCCTGCGTCACCCCACAGCCAGTCAGGCTGAACGCCAGCAGTGCAGGCAGCCAGCACGCGGGTTTAATCAAACTTGTACGTAACACGTCGGTTTCCTTGTTGTGGTGTTGCGGGCTGCAGGCCGGTGTAATAGCCCAGTTCCGTCGTAAAGGTCTGCGGGATATCATCCGGGAGGTCTTCGCCATCCGCGCCCAGTACTCCATTCATCCCCAGCCAGAACGGGCCTTCGCCGAGCGGCGGTGCGGCCAGCAGACGGGTGGCGGTGGTCAGGGTGATTTTTGCCTTGAAGCGCCAGCCCAGATACACCCGCAGCATCACGAGGAAGTCCTGATACAGCAAGCCATCCGGTTTCCAGCCCTGTGATTCCTGTTCGTTATCGCTGGACAGGGCAATCAGCAGCTGACTGTTAGCATCCATCGCTTCTTCACCCAGCGGGGTGTTGCCATCCAGAAGAAAATCGTCAT
The DNA here is from genome assembly GCF_035593345.1 of Lelliottia sp. JS-SCA-14. Taxonomy (NCBI): domain Bacteria; kingdom Pseudomonadati; phylum Pseudomonadota; class Gammaproteobacteria; order Enterobacterales; family Enterobacteriaceae; genus Lelliottia; species Lelliottia sp. JS-SCA-14. Next base: position 66,807 of record NZ_CP141607.1, read on the forward strand.
CACCGTAAAAGCCCAGCGGCTGACTGACCTCCACCGGCCGCAGGCAGTACGGACTTACCTGTACGGTGGTGTCCGGTGCCAGCAGGCTCACCAGCGCCTGCATCCCCTCCTGGGTTTTACCTGGCTGCTGCAGTACGCCAAGCAGCGACAGAAAGCGCGATACCGGGGTGGCGATGTGCTCAGCGGTGCCCGGAATGCCCAGCCCCACCAGACCCAGCAGCGACTGCGAAATGCTGTCGGTGCCGCCAGGCTCAAACGTGGCCGGGTAAGAGTATTTACGCCAGATGCGGTAAAACTGCGTCAGGATGCGGTGGCTGAAGATATCCAGAAAGCCCTGCAGCGCCTCATGCCCTTCGCGGCGCTGGGTGATGTCATCAAGGTAGGCTGTGGGCAAAGGAGAATCGACACCGTACATCCCCATAAAGGTCGTGCGGATGAGCGGTGGCCTGCTGTCATCATCCTCGTCATATTCGACAGCCTTCAGTTCGCTGGCCGGGAAACCCATCCCCGGATGTGGCGCAAAGCGCACCGGGTCATCCGCCGGATGACTGGTCGAGCCCATCAGCGGCCTGCCCGGGTTACGTTTCTCCAGCAGCTGACATAAACGGTAAAAATTGATGCGGTGAAGGTCGGCCTCCAGCCGCGGGGTCAGCCGGGAATGCGGCGGTTGTGCTTCTCTTCCCATTCCAGGCGCTCTCCGGTCGGTTGCAGGATGATAATCAGGCGATTAAACAGATAAATGTCGGTGTAGAGTGCGAAGAAGCGGCTCAGCATCTCGCCGAACAGACAGATATCACCGCGCCCGGCAAAGCCGTGGCTGTCCAGCGTCACCTCAATTTGCACACCGCGTACCAGGTAGCCCTGCTCAAACCGCTCGGTTTCGCTGTGCTTCACGTCAATGATGGCTTCCAGTCGGCGGCGGTTCATCTCGCTGTCGGTCCATTCGTACAGCGCCAGGGTACCGCGCAGCACATCGGCATTATCCATCATCGACAGGAATCCGCTGCCGAGGTGACTCAGCACGCGCCAGTGGAAACGGTCCTGCGCCGGCGGATAACAGGGCAGTGTCGGCGCACACAGGTTACGCACGGCGATACTGGCCGAGGTGGTTTTCATCACCGTATCCAGCACCGTGCTCTGCAGTGCTCGTCGAGGCAACTGGCCATTAGTGCCGGTAAGCGTCAGGGACAGACTTTCGTCTTCCGGTACCGTATGGTTATCAAAGGCTTCACCGCCAAGGATAAGCCATGTGTTATGCAGGCCCGACGGGCCACGGCGCACGCGGGTGTGGTAGTAATATTCCGGCGCTTCATGACGCATCATTCCACCTTTGTGGCGGAAGCTCGAAAACGGCACGTAGGTGTGCTGGCTTGATGACATCACCGAATCCACCGCGTATATCTCGGTATGACCATCCTGCACGCGCATTGGGCGCAGCATGTATTCTGTCTGCAGGGAGTTGAGCGTCAGCGGGTCAGATTCCAGCGGGAACAGGTTAATCACCGGCACACAGTTCAGGCGCAGATGCTTTTCGGTAAAGCTGAAATCATGCTCCCAGCGCTCCGCCAGCACCACGTCAATTTCAAACCATGGGAGCTCAGCCGGAAAGACCACGGTCTCCAGCCCACGCAGCCCTGTGAACATGAATTTTTCACGGAAGGTGAAGTACTCCAGCAGCAGCTGATAGCCGCTAAAGCTGCTGCTTCCCTTCGGCCACAGGTCATCATCGTCGCCAAAACCCAGCGCGGTGAAATACCCGTCGAGCGGTCTTCTGTCCATGTTACCCGGCATCCGCAGCCAGAGACGCGCCGTGTTCATGGTAAAAACTTCATGCATGGCGCAGGCCAGCGGTGCGTCTGCGTTGAAGTAGAACGGGAGCTGGCTGAGATCGACACGGCTCCAGTCGGCCAGGTGGCTGCAGTTAAAGCGCAACGTGATGACCGAACGGCCATCCGGATCGGTCGCCAGTCGGGCACTCTCAAGCGACAATGGCTGAAGGGTAATCTCTTTGGTTGTGGTATACCGGCAACGCGTGCCCTTCTCACCGATCGGCCGGGAGTTCACCTCAAAGCCTTTGACGATGCGCATCTGCTCTTTCATCTCACGCCAGTCAGGGGTGAACTCCACCACCGACATTGACGGAATGGTACGCAGGTAATGCGGCCACAGCAGGCTGACCAGCCCTTCGGTTAGTTCAGGCAGGTCGTCATCAAGCTTCTCACGCAACCGGCCCATCAGGAAGGCAAAGCCCTCGAACAGTCGCTCCACGTACGGGTCGCGCGCCCCCGCTTTATCGAGATTGAGCATTGCCGCCTGCTCGGGGTGAGCACGGGCAAACTCTTCACCGGCTTCCAGCAGATAGCGCATTTCAGCGTCATAATAACGCAGGGTTAAATCATCCATATTTATTCTGCTTAGTAAATTGCTGCGTGTTAAACACTGAAGCAGACTCCGGGAGTCTGGCACGGGTAATCATATAAAAAAGTGAACCATCAATGTTGAGTACAGAGGGACGGTTCTATGGCATATTTTTTTGCCATGCCAGGCATCCAACCCGAAGGGATCCCCTGACATTCTGTGTAACCTTTATGCATTAAAGATGCTGTGTATCTTTCTGAAAAGATAAACATTCCCAGGACAGTTAACCCTAAGATGACAAACGTGGTTTTCAGTAATTTTTTACCTGATGCAATGGTTATCTGCTTCCCAGTAAAAATAACAGGAAATATCATCGCCAATAACGGTGAGAAAAATAAGAAAAATGCGGCAGCAAAAGTCACCCAAAAAGAGAAGTTAACGACATCGGGGTAAGAAAGGTATTCACACAACTTAAAAATACCGAGATATGAAATTCCGGCGGAAATCGCCAGGAAGAATATCACCCCGAAAAATGCAGTTACACGTTGTTTAAGAGGGTACATTATCAATAATCCATTGGAATAATTTCTTGTAGCGTTTCACGCAGGTATTTCCTGGTTTCTGCAATCACGAACTCTCTCCCTGTCCGTAGCATCCCATCCAGATACATAGCTCCAAGATCCCAGAATCCGTCCTCGATCTCGCGAGCTTTATCAACAAATTCCTGCTGTGCATTCTCAATCAATTCAACAAGCTTATCAGTGACTTTAAAGTGATCGTCAAGTACGTTCAATGCGATGCTCGCCCCAAGACCAACAAGTACGACAGCCACGATCGGGCCAATAACAAATGGAGTCATTGTCAATAAGGCACCGGCCCCCCAACTGACAGCAGACGCTATACCGATTTTTACGACATCTGTTGCCAGCGAGCCTATAAATTCAGCCAGACTGGTATCATCATTCATTATGAAATCAATAGTACGATACGCGAGAGCGAAATAAAATGTTATAACAGTGCCTTCGACAATGGCACTCTTAACACCAAACTTCCCAATCCCCAGGCTGACGACCTTGGGATTTTTAAGCGCATATACAGGCGCGTTTAATATTTTTCGTATCCCTGCATATCCAGTAAGCTTTATGAGCTCAGTTCCATTTTTATTTACATACACCGTAGATTTAATGTCATACAGTTTTAAATCGGCAATAAGCATGGTTGTTGTAATGGCGTCTTTAATACCCAGGCCATAATTTACTGCAATCTGTCCCGGCTGACTTTGTGTCAGGTCCACCCAACCATTTTTGTAAAACCCCCATGACGACAGTACTTCATATACTTCGCCGAGGGTAAGTAGCATAACTTCCTGGCTATTGGCCTGCAGCATGGCCCTTAACTTACTATCCGGGAAGTTACGTGTATTACGTAATGCCGGGTAATCTGGAACAAAACCAGATGGTTTTTGCTCACCGGTCAGATAACCAGGCAATTCAGGAGAAGTTTGCGTCGGAGCCGCTGTAAAGCCTGCTGCCGATTCTCCAGCGGAAGCGCCACTGCTCTTCTCGTACGTATCATCCATCATTGATGGAATAAACTTCGCCTTGCAGGGGCAGGTACTGTAGCTGTCGAGGGTTCCGGCCATTCGCCGGTCATGAATGGTATCGTTGTCGATGCCACCGGCTATCTTGAAAAGCCCGGCATGTTTACCGCAGGTCACGCTGTCCTGTTCCCGGGCAACCGGTTTATCAAACAGAGTGTGATCCTCTGCGCCCGTGGTGATTTTCCCGCCGCAGGTCGTCTTGTCGCCCTGCACCAGGTAAAAGCCTTCTGCTGCCATATTTTTCCCTTTAGCTGAATTCTGTCCGGGTTATCCGCAAAGCACTGCACTGCTTGCCGGATCGAGCGCAATCAGACCGGACAGAAGCAAATCCATCTCGGGCTGAAGCCGTGATTTATCGGTTTCACTGCGCGTGGCTTTCATTCGCAGCAGTCTGAGGCGACGTGATTTCACTTCAAACAACAGTGCAGGAGTCCACTGTGTGAGGGTGATTGACTGTGCTGCACCATCGAGCTCACCCAGCAAATGCAGCGCCAGTTCATTCTTACCTTTCTGCTCGGCCACACGGGCCATCAGCAAGCGCAGCAACCATTTGTCTTTCGTGGAATCCGCACCCGGGCGCGTCTGGAGCCAGTGGAGTGTGGCGTCCAGACCGTCAGTGTCCGCTTTCTCCAGGGCTTCCGGCTCGAGGGCCAGGATATCATTATCCGCCTCACTGACAGCACTGACCGGCTCATCCCGCCAGCCGGACATATCGTCCAGCACGCTCTGGTTTATCCAGTTCAGCGTGACCTCATCGGCAAACGGCGTACCGTCATTAAAGGCCAGGGTTTCAAGACCGGTAAGGCGGCGCAGCAGTCCTTTCAGGTCGGCGGCGATGATATCAGCCAGTACATCCTGTCCCGATTTCATCAGGGCCTGGTGGATATGCCACTGCAAATCCAGCCAGAGGTGATTGGCGCCACGCGAGAAGGTGCTGTCCGCCTGCTCCAGTATCTCCAGCCAGCTCTGCTGCAGGTACAGGCGTTTGAGCATGGCCCGCTGGTCAGCCCGCGGCGGTTCGATGCGCGTTTTTCCTTCGGCATCCGGGGCCGGAATAGCGCTCAGCGTGTCATGACGCAGGCTTTTCATCAGCCGGTGGGCGGCAAGCCAGCCATCGGGTTGCTCACGCAAATATCCGGTCAGTGTACGGGCCTGGGCCAGCAAATCCTGACCGGAGGTAATGCGACTCAGAACTGGCGCGTCAGGCTCCGTCGTATGCGTGGAGGTCTGTGACTGTGCCTTGTTACCGGCGTTCTGTGGCACCACAGCATCCACACCCCCGGCCTTCATCAGGCGAGATTCAAGCGCACTGTACAGGGCATTCAGTTCTGGCCGTGACGCTTCCGGTTCTGTCTCCAGACTGTCGCGAATAAGCAGCAGCGCACCGGCAGTGCGCAGTGCATCATCGCGTACCACTTCCGGCCAGAGTGACAGGCTGTCCAGAACACGGGAGCCTGCGAGCCACTCCAGCGCCGGTTTACGGCTCCGTTCACGCTGAGGGTGAAGCTGCGTTCCATAGCGCTGTAGCAATCCCGCCAGCAGTTCAAGCCCTTCGGCAAATCCGGTTTCCCCGTCCTGGTGCAGGCGCGCCCAGCAGTAGTAGGTGGCGATCCGGATATCTTTGGCAGTGCTGATCAGCAGTTTTTCGGCAAGCGAGCAAATCAGCCCGGTATCGATGCCGGAAAGCTTATTGACCTCCTCCCGGATACGCTGAAAATCGTCGTCATAGCCAGGGTCTTCCCCGGTAGGACTGGTGTCAGTTACCGGAGCAAGCCAGGCCTGCCAGTTTTCCGTGCGTGTCTGCGCCTGTTGCCGCAGCTGCGTGTCGTCAGCCTGACAGGCCACAACCAGATTCTGCAGTGTGCTCATTATTCGACTCCATCCATGTCACTGTTTCCGGCACTGGCCATTAGCGCCTGAGCCGTGGCTGCGCTGTCGACACTGAATATCTGATCCGGCAGCGTGAATCCGCGCAGATCCAGCAGTGCCAGCGGACCTTTTCCGAGTTGTGAACGCAGGACCCACTGCAGGGTCCGGCCGTCCGGGGCGGTGAAGCTCATCATCCACTGGCTGCGGTCAAGCTGCGCACACTTGCCCTGGTCCAGCCAGCGAATAAAGCCCCAGGTCCCGCTGTAATCTCCGAACAGGCGCGCACCGGCGTTGACCGTAGTCCAGGTCAGCATCGTCCCAGGCTTGTAAGTATCTCCCGGCCAGCGGAAACTCTGCCAGTCGGCCATTTGGTTGAAGTAGTGCAACAGCTGGCCATCAATGGTCAGCTGTGTTTCGACCACCTGCGGTACAGGCCGCGCCTGCAGCTCAAAGCTGATGCCCTGGCTTCCGTCGGTGAACAGAATGTCTGACAGCTGGCTCAGTTGATTAATCGCCCGCAGGAAAGCCGGATTAAAGCTCAGCCCCTGGCTGTTGACCTTATCCGGTACCCACTGGCTGCCCTCTTTGTGCAGCACGCCGCTGAGCTCTGTCGTCAGGAAGCGTTCAATACGTCCGCTGTCCTTACGCAAAAACTCAGCCAGCATTGGCAGGGAGGCATCACTTTTACTTGCCGCAAACGGGAAACGTCCGTCAAAGGCGGTGTGCCAGTTCGCCACCACCGAACGGCTCCACTTGTCATTCAGACTCGCTGCCGACGGCTGAAGCACGGTCTCCCAGGCCTGGGTCAGTGGCTGCACAAACATCGTGCTGCCAAAACCGCTCCACTCTTCGCCAAGGCTTGCCGAAATCAGACTGCCGTACTGCTGGGTGTCGGTCAGATCCACGCTTTTGCCCTGGAATACGGTCTGTGCCAGGGTCTGCATCATTTCCTGCGGATCAGAGGCGCTGGCCACCTGTTGCAGACGCAGACGCACGCGGGTGATGCGGGTCAGATACGTCTGCAGGCTCAGGGAATTGTCAGCCGACATGACGTTGCTGCCTTTGTTTTTCCCCATCAGCGTCAGCAGTGGACCAAAGGTTTCATCGAGCGGCCCCTGCGGCCCTGATGCAGACTGGTCAATCGCAGGTTTGTCTTTCCCGCCTACGAGATCTTTAGCCGATTTGATGATGGAGTCCGAAAGGCCTTCGCTTTTCTGGCCGGTCTGCCCCTGCCAGGCGATGGTATTCATCAGGGCAATCAGTGGCGACTGACGGACATCACTCATCAGCGTCAGCTGGTCAGTCACATCAGCAATGTTGTTTGCCGGATTCCAGTGCAGGCTGTTGAGGAAGCTCAGCCAGCTGCCGGCAAAGTCGGTGAAGTAACGTTGCGTCAGACGTGCTTTCAGGGCTTCCGGCGACAGGTCTGAGGAAACCGCTTTCCGGCTGTCGCTCAACACCCAGTCAATTTCATCCCGGCGGGAATTTGCGGCCTTTTCGATAGCCTGCTGAATGCCCCCTTCCCACGCCTGTCGGGTAAACATGCCGGGCACCACTTCCTCGGTGGTGAACAGTCGCCGCGCATCGGTACCGCCGGTCATGTCTTCCAGAGACACATCGGCGAAGTTACGACGCACGGATTTGAGCATGTTCTCATACAGAGTGCTTTCAGCATTACGCCGTCCAATTTGCTGCAACAACACCTGACGGCTCTGGCTCACCAGCTGCGCATCCGGCGTGATTTTCCACTGTGGCTGTTTTGGCAGTTCGGAAATGTAGAAGGCCCACAAATCCGGTGACATGCTTTGCCACAGGCCGGTTGAAATGCCCATCCGCGTCGGCTGCACGGCTTTCATGGTCTGAGCGTAATACGCACCATCGGCTTTATCCGGACGGGCCATCATCAGCCAGGCCTTCAGCTGGTCATAGCCCGGCTTCGCCAGCTGTGCACGCTGGTCGCTGCCGGGAGCGGAGCCTGCCAGCACGCTGAGCTTCTGCGTCAGGGCGGCATTTGCCGGGTCGCGGATCAGGCGGTTGTTCGCCACGCCGTACCAGGGCAGCATCGCGTCGAGCAGTTGCTGGTTATGGTCCAGACCGAAGCGCTGATACCATGGCGCGCCTTCCTGAATACGGTGCTGCAGGCGGCCTGCGTCATTACGCAGGGTATGCAGAGCCGTCAGCTGATAATCCGATACGGAGGGATGCTCCACCAGAGCATGCGCCTGCTGCGCCACAGAGACAATCTGCAGGCGATTGACCGCAAACGACAGCAGCGTCCCCGCCCCCCAGACACCGATAATGGCCATCAGCGTCCAGGCCAGCGTCTGTTCCCACGCCATACCGACACGGCGGCCACGCACGCAGGTACAGTCATCCACAATGCCCTGCCAGGTTACCGGCAGGGTCAGCGCATGGCGTTGTGATTCCGGGATATATTTCTCAGCATCGGCAGGTGCAGCACCGGCTGTTTCTCCTGCGGTAGCGGCGGGTTTATTCTCCGGCAGGCTGAACATCAGGCCTCGCAGCGGAACGCGCTGCTGAGAGGCAGCCAGCCATGGCACCAGTTGCTGAGCCCAGCGGGCGATGCCGCCGTCTTTAAGGTGCTGGCCCAGGCGCAGCAGGAAGTCGTGGCCATTGTTCTCAGCGACCTGACTCACGCCCTGCGTTCGCAGGGTCGGCAGCATCAGCTCAAGCTGGCGGGTAATATCGACGGGCTTAGCACGCAGTGGGAAACTGGCCCCGACCGGCTGCTCAGTACGTTTTGCCTGCGACCAGGTGCTGTCGCACAGCTGCCACAGCCAGACCGGGGCGGAATAACGGAGCAGTTCGCTGATTTTTTCCAGTCCGCGTAAATCGTTGTCGCTGATTTGTGGGGTCAGATTAAGCGACTGCGGCATGACGCGGACAATACCGTCCAGTGGACGCCCGCGACGCAGTTTACGCAGCGCGGCGTATTTTTCCTTATCGGGCTCAGCAGTCAGACTGCCGCCGTAAATTAGAACGGTACGGTTACCTTCAAGCCACTGGTTTTCCTGCAGGCCAGGTACCAGTAGTTCGATTGCCGCCTCATCGCCAGTGATTAACAGTAGACGGGTTTTACGACGCCAGTAAAGGCCAATACGGGAGCGGAGATGTCCCCGGATCTTGTTACACATGACCACCGCAGGGTGAACAGGCGCTTTATCATTTTCCCGCTTCTTTTTCTCATCATCACCGTTGGTGTTGTCGACAAGCGCATTAAACTCCTGTTTGCCGGCATTGCGTACCGCCGCCAGAAGCACTACGGATACGATAAGGGCGAAGCCTGAAATACATCCGCCGGCAATAAGCCAGTAAATTTGCTGCTGACTTCCGTCTTCAATCCCGGCTATATCCGGATGCTTCCAGACCATGAAAGTCATAACGGCTAACAGCAAAAAGAAAATCAATGCGACAGCAAGATAGCGGCCTTCCGTAGTCTTCGGTGCTAAAGGTAGCTTCACGGATCCATCTCCTGTCGGGAAGCAATCGGGGTAATGAGCGTGCTCCACAGCACATTCTGTGTGGTATCACCGCAGATAATCATCTGTGGTAACTGAGTTTGTCGGGCGATTTCGGTGGCAGCAGCGATAGCCAGCCAGGGGGCCGCGGCTCCGGCATGTCCCATAGATGTATCGAGCGAAATGACGGCTTCGTCCTCTACAGACTGCGCAGGGTGCGCATTCTGGCACGCAATAACTTCTGCACGCTGCTCACCCGTCAGCCCGGCAAGCCATAGATTTTTGACGATATTTTCTTTGAGCGGGACGTTATAGGCGGCCATGTTCATCCCCTCCCTCAGCTCACCGGTTGGAGCAGCATCTGGCCGGTGCAGCAGCGCGAGAGGTTGAAGTGCTTCCTGGGTCAGGCGGTTGCCAAGAAGCAGAGCAACGGCTGCTTCAGCAGTATTGTTTGAAACAACCGGATCAATCTGGAGGCCAACAATCAATAACATCGCATCATCTTTAATGCGGTGATCCAGCCAGTGGTTGACTACCCCCGGCCCATTGCTGTCTGTGTACTCAAGTGCACAGGTTATGCCACTCTCTTGCCAGGCTTCCTGCCAGATATTGCTGACAGCAGGGAGTGGCAGAGATGACGAGACATCGAGGATGACAACAAGCGAAGCGTTCTCAGGAAACTGGTGAAATGGAAGATCGGCAATAAGCTCAGAGAACAAACGTGAGATAACCAATCCAGGAGTATCTTCTGGTTCTGCCGTAATACGGCTCAGCCTCCTGCTTTTTTCGCCTTTCCAGTCCGACTGCGAAATGATAATGCTGTGATTATTGAGCATATCATCAGCGACAGAACGCTGTTCGTCTTCCTGATGGGCTGTAATAAATGTCGTATTCAACACCTGAAGCGCACGACGAGCCCTACGGGTCTCACTTAAGATCCATTGCTCCCGACGCCGGTCAAAACCATTCGCTTTACTGTCCTGTAATGACCAGGCCCACATGCGAATAGTGAAACACACAATCCACACAACTAATGGTGTGCCAATGGCCAACATCCAGAAGTGACTGTTATCGATGTATCGTCCGAATATCCGCATAAGAATCACGCTGATGACCAGCATCGCCACCAATACGGCAAGCCAACGAGATATTTTAGGTGGAACTTCCCGGGGATAACATTTCGGAAGATCTTTCAGGGAATACGACATTCACACTCTCATGCTTTAAAATTTCCAAATTTTAACTAAGGCTAGTCACCATCAAATGAAATGCTCTCAAGCAATTTCAATGCTTCTTTAGATAGATCTTCACCTTTATCATCAAAAGAATTAACACCAGAACCACATAGGGAATTATTTTTATGTATCAAACAAAAATAAATACTCTGGCCTAGCGTTCCATCTTTAAGTTTCGCCATGCCATTAACAGCCATAATACCAGATGCATCTTTGCTTTCAACCTGAAATAGAGATAGATGATTTGCCTTCCCATTTTTCACATATGTAGCATCTGGAATTGATTTCCACACCTTATTTTTGTAGTCATAAATAATTTTATTATCAGCGGAACTAACACTGGCCCCCTTGTTGTTAACTTGCTGTACATCATATCCTGTTTCAAATGCTTCACCAGAATACAGGCAAGTCCACTCCGATATTGGTGATTCTTTTTCGAAATACTTATCATCAGGCAATGCCGGGTATTTAAAATCACTAAAATGCATATTGCATGCATCAAAACTGGAAGACGAAGAAATGTTGGCACTTGAATCAGATGACAGGGCTCTAGTTACAGGAACAAATCCTGCGTCAGTAGCAAGAACAGAAGCCATAGAGAAAGAACTGAAACCAATAATAAATGGCATGCAAACTTTTTTCATAACATTATGCCCTTTGCTTATATACTTACATGGATGCCCTAATGACTATGAAATTTAACTTTTCTCTAGGCTTCGACCATTGATACAATTTTTCAATTAAATATATCTTTAACTCTATATATCTCTTTACATATCGAATGCAGTTATTTAAGACTTTTGAGGGGGATAGAACATGACTTTGGAGTGTTATCGTCATAAATCATATTTACCAGATCATGACCTTCAATTCTTACGTTAACAAAGTCATCGCCGCATGTTGGCTTTATCTCTTTGAATTTTTTGTCGGCAGGAGAAAAGACAAATAACCTATAGATTTTATAAGTACCCATTCCCTCATCCAGATGCCAAATACTAAAATCTTTATAGCCATCACGATTGTAATCTTCAAATGTAATGTGATTTTTTTTCTCCGATGACACATCAACATTTTCTTGATTAACCTGCTTGCCGGCTTCTGAAACTGATACTTCCAACGAATCATTATCTTTCAGCAAAACCTTTGCAGAAATATTTTTTGCACTATTAACATCTAAAATATCATTATCACAACCAAATGCAATTTTGGTAAAAATGAACAAAAAGAAAAAAGCATATTTCATAGCAATACCTTTATGATTTTGTTAAGTCCACAACAATGCGAGACTTTCCAGTAGGACTTACGCTAACCGTGGTGTTAGTATTTACTTCATCCATCAAATAAAGCCCTATAAATTTTGAGTACGCTTGCCTTTCATAGTATCCATTTGACCCTCCATTAACCAAACGATTAATTAACCCAACATTGTCCGCAGTAAAATCTTCATCTGCGACTCTGTTCATTGACGTTTTGTGTTTATAGACTTTTGAAGCCCAATAAAAGCCACCAGAATCACAAGCGTTGTATGAATCTTCAGCCACAATATCGGGATCAAATCTTGGAGACCATCGGAACAAAGTACCACCATCATCCGGATGGGCTGTATAATGAGTTGAGACTGCAGTAAGCCTAGGGGCATCAGGGTGTAATCTATCAGTATATGAGCCTGAGTGATTTGGAAAACTTCGGTATTCACCGTAGGTTTTATACAGTCCAGCCCATGTAAGTTGCATGATCCCTCTGCCATAAAAAACAGTATAATACTCTGTGGCTGGATTCACTGAGTTATAACGACCAAACCCCCACTCATGTAATAACCTTCTACTGCCACCTAAATCTCTCCACTGCGCAGTTTCTAGTAATGTCTGAGGTAAGAAGAATGATATTCTTTTCTTATCCCCTCCAATATATTTTCTAATACTCAAATTCAAAGAGTCATAATGTGACTCAATTCTACTTTTAGCATGGGCATGATTTATTGAATACACGCTTGCAGGCTGCTTTTGAGCCGTTCTTGGGTTGCCGCTTGAAGAGTAAAATAAATACTTCGGAAATGTGGAGGCTAACTCATCAAGACTCATCCAACTACAATTCCTGAAATGTTCAATAAATGCCTTTGGTTCAAAATGCCACAAGCTTCCGCTACTAAGTTCCGCAGAGTCGAAACACAACGCTTCGGCATGAGCCTTGAATTTTGCATAATCTTCTTCAGTCATCGGATCATGCTCTTCACTTCCCGTTTTCAGCCACGAGAAGCGGGTGTCGATCGTACTTTTTTCCCATTCAAACGGGAAATGACAGATTAACTTTCCGCACTGGTTATCGAACTCACCATCTTCCTGCAGCTTCTTGATAATGGCTGAATTACACTGGCTATCGCTATCACTATCGTCATCAACCATCTGCCAACCTGTCCAATGCGGAAAGTCAGCGTCACTAAACTTTTTAATACTAGGATCGGCTAGATTGACTACTCCCTTTCCCCCCGGGTAATTGACCGTCATCCATAATGGCGCATCTGCCGGTACCAGTGTTTCATGGTCTGTATTGATCACCCGCCCAAAGCGAAGTAATTCGAAACCGGCACTCGGGCTTTCCTTATAATTCTTCAGTGCGGTTTTATACAGATTATACTCGTAGTCTTCACCGTCTGCGTTAACCAGTGGTTCGCCCAGCAGATCATATTTTCCGTCAATCTGCGTATTTTTCTGCCGCGTTACCATCGTGCAGTTGCCTTGGGCCAGAGTCATGCTGGCATACAGAGGCGCATTGCTGGTATAGAGCTCAGAAAGCCCGGTGATAGACGTGCTGTTATCTGCGGGGGTCTTGTCATAAAACTTTGTCTGCGGAGGCAGATAAAAGTGAATATCACCGTAAACTGCATCAGTGCGGCCATTCTTCGAAATATCCAGCTCCCCTGATTTCCTGCCCGTCAGCTTGCTGATGTTGTCGTCATCGCAGAATATCTGGAAATGGAAAGCATTGACTCCATCCACCATGCCCGGAAGGCCTAACGGATCCTTACGGTAAACTTTCTCACCGGCTTTAACAGTTTCAGCCAGCGACTTCAGGTGCATGTATAGGGAGTAGAAAGCCACTTTTGCTACATCACCGCTACCGATCTCGGTTTCATGCTTTATCAGCACATAACCATCATCACTCCCCTTTGTATTGGGTTTATCGGCGTTGATGTTAAAGGGTGCCTGATCGCGCTTGTCTGAGCTTTTGCGGAGTGAAACGACGGTACCTTCCGCTATCGCCCGCACGCTCTCAGCAGGTCTCCCTTCGTCAGTCTGACGTATATGTATTCCGCCATGCCACGAACCATAACCGTTAACCGGATACCCACGGCGGTCAACTACGGTCATGACTCTTTCAATCCAGGCCGCATCAGTTTCATGGGCATCTTTCGCTTTCAAAAGAGGTGGGCTGATAATCATAAACTGACTCCTTGTCAGGAAAAGCTGAATTTACTGGAAGGTTCTGTGGTTTCAGGAGCCACATTCGGGAAGTCTTCTGGCTTGTTAGCCTTTTCTTTTCGCCCGTAATGCCCGGCTTTAGTCCGGTACTCCCCCTGTGTGGCTGATTCAATGCCATTGGCATCGAGGGTGATATAGCTTCCACCCCCGTTGATCGTGACCTGCTTCTTGGCAATAATCTCGATACGATCTTCGGTACTGACGACGCTGATTTCTCCACGAGCGATGAGCTCCATCAGGTCATTCTGTGCCTGGATCCTCACCGGCCCCTGGTTCGCGATGAGCTTGATCCCCAGCTTACGAACAAACACGCTCAGGGCATTACCTACCCCGACGAACAGATTTTTCACCACGCTGACGTCGGCATTTTTACCGGCAGTGGCTATCAGGTTCTGCCCGGCTGATACCTGCAGATGTTGTCCGCTGGTCAGCGCCATTCCATCAGGTGCACTGAGCATCAGCACTGATTTTTTGAGGTCTGTCAGCTGCTGTTCCAGCAGTTTGATTTGCGCCTGGAGATCGGCCGGGTTCGCGGTCGCCTTCTGCGCATCATCGGAGATAGACGTCATCTGCTCCCGGGCATCACCCAGATTGCTGACCGCTGGCTGCATCTCCAGCACCTGACCCTGTGCTTTCGTCTGGCCATCAGCACTGATGAACATCCCTTTCTGTGCCCGGATGGCTCCCCAGCTGTCGGTTCTGAGCTCAAATCCTTCACCGCGCTTCTGCTTCTCCGCATCCACTAAATGTCCGAGATTCAGCTGGCTCTTGCCGCCGTACTCGGTGGAGACCTTGATATGCTCCTGGTCACGGCTGTCATCGAGGCGGATTTTGTTGTTCGCAGGCGTGCGCAGGACGTTACGTTTGTAGTTTCGGATAGTGACATGGTCACCGTGCGCCGAGTCGTGCAGCACGCCAGAAATGTACGGTCTGTCCGGGTTACCGTCCTCAAAACCAATCGCCACTTCGGTGCCTGCCAGCAACGGCAGGTGCAGACCGTAGGTGTCACCGGCATACGGGCGGGACTGGCGCACCCACAGGCTCTCGAACCCGGTTTCCCAGTTATCACGGTCAAACAGCATGTTGACGCGATAGCGGCCGTCTTTATCGATGTGGCCGTAGGTGTCGTTCTCGGTGGTGCTCGTGACGCGTGCCGGCAATGTGCCAGCCATTACCGGACGTGAGCCAGGCTCAGGACGGAAACTGAAATCAGTGCTGTCCGGGATGCCGTCGAAGTTGACGCCAAAGTCTTCATCCCGTCGCGCATGGCTGTGCATCGCCGTGACGACCACGCCCTGAGCAAACACGTCTGCCACTTCGTACCCGCCGGTGACTTTCATTACCTGACCCGGAGAGAGGGTCGGGCAGCTGGTGATGGCGCGGGTCTGCGTCTGGCCATTCAGATAACGCTCATGACGAATGCGGGCAAAAAAGGCCCCGGACTCCGGGGCCGGATTGCGGTCATAGGTACTACCCGGTGTCAGATAGTTATCCGCATAGTGATAGGCATCACCGTAGGTGGTGGCATCCCCGCGGGTCGCATCGACCTGGGTGTTCATGTCATCCGTGGCCTGGCGGTAGTTGTAATCACGGGTGCTGACCTGCTTTTGCACCACGTTATGATGGCTCTCCATGCCCCATACCGAGTCCACACCGTCCGAATGCTGTCCTGATGGAGGGACTGATGGCAGCGTCAGGCCTTTTTCATACCCCTGCTGACCGTCATAAAACTCCACGACGTCAATGTTCAGGCGCGTATCAGTGGTAAAGCGGAACCAGATACCGACCTCACCCAGCAGACGGGTAATAAAGTGCAGGTCATCCTCGCCGTACTGCATCACCTGTTCACGACGCGGGTACTCTTTTGAGAGTGAGAACAGAAAATCCTGACCGCGCATGTTGTGACGCTCGCGCAGAATTTTTTCCACGATTTGTGGGACCGACATGTCCTGATAAATGGCGTTCTGGTGCGAACGATCGAGCAGCGCCAGGCGTGGCTGCAGCGTCAGGGCATAATGGGTTTCATCTTTTGAGGTACTGAGACGTTCAAAGCCGCTCACCACTCCCTGAAGAGTTCGCACGGCCTGCTGCATTTTGATGCCGTAACCCTGGTCCACCGGGGCCTGCAGCGTCAGGGAGGCTGCTTTCATCAGCATCGTTTCTTTACTGATAGCATGGTCAGCGCTGGTAAATTCAATACGGTAACTGAACGGCGTGCTGAGGGCTTCATCGCCTTCAAACGCCAGTACATCGAGCTCTGCGTCACATCCCTTCACCGACAGCTGGTGATGGTTGTGGCTGAATCTGATCGGGGGATTACTGCTCATGCGTGCACTCCTTGTGTACGGTCAAACTCCAGCCCGATACCCTCTTCCTCACTCCAGCTAAGGCATAGCGACTGTGGTTTCTGTTTCGCAGCCATGTGGGTCAGCAACTGCTGACTCAGCACCGGCAGAATTTGTTGATTGAGCAGACTGTCGACGTTGCGTGCGCCGGTGTCCGGCAACAGGCAGGCGGCAGTGAGTGCGTCATACAGGCTCTCATCAATCTGCGTGCTCAGGCCGTAGTGACGATGTAAGCGCTTGCTGACCTGTGACAGCTTCATTTCCACGATGGTACGCATGGCCGCTTCGGCCAGAGGGCGGTAAATAACGGTCTGGAAACGGGCCAGCAGTGCCGGCTGGAAGTGGTCGCGTAAAATCGGGCGCAGCACTTCGTGCAGGTCGGCCTCAGTGGCTTCCGGCTGTTCATCGAGCAGCTGCATCAGGTGGTCGCTGCCGAGGTTCGAGGTCATCAGAATAACGGTGTTACGGAAGTCGATTTCACGTCCTTCGCCGTCGCGCATAAAGCCGCGGTCGAAGACCTGATAGAACAGGTTCATGACGTCGCGGTGCGCTTTCTCCACTTCATCGAGCAGCACCACGCTGTACGGACGCTTGCGCACGGCTTCGGTGAGAATGCCGCCCTGCCCGTAACCGACGTAGCCCGGCGGTGAGCCTTTCAGCTGCGAAACCGTGTGCGGCTCCTGGTACTCGGACAGGTTAATGGTAATCAGCGATTTTTCACCGCCGTACAGTACGTCTGCCAGCGCCAGCGCGGTTTCGGTCTTACCGACGCCGCTCGGGCCGACCAGCAGGAACACGCCCTGTGGGCCATTCTCTGACGTGAGCCCAGTCTTCGCCGCGCGCAGGCGCTGGGCGATAGCCTCAAGGGAAGCATCCTGACCGACGACACGCTGGCCGATTTCATTTTCCAGAGTCAGCAGCTCAGTCTGTTCGTCTTTCATCAGGGAAGAGAGCGGCACGCCGGTCCAGTCGGCAATCACGTTCGCAACCGTGCGGGTGTCCACATCCACCTGAACCAGCACGTCGCCCTGCTGTGCCTGTTCGAGCTGCTCTTGCAGGTCGGTAATCTCAGCCTGCTGGCTGATGTCCTGACGGCTGGCCATCAGCTGCTGTGCCAGCGCCTTTTCAGTGCTGAAACGCACTTCCTGCTCCGCAATACGCGCTTCCAGTTCAGTCCGCTGCTGCTCAATGGCACCCAGGCGGTCACCATGGCGGTTGCTGCCGGCGGCGATATCTTCCAGCAGCGCCTGTTCTTCCAGTTCCAGGGCGGTCAGCTGTGCTTTCAGGCGCACAATTTGTTCCGGCACCGTATCGAGACTCATACGTACGCGCGCTGCGGCGGTATCCAGCAGGTCAACAGCCTTGTCCGGCAGCTGACGCCCCGTCAGGTAACGACGTGACAGGGTGACGGCGGCGCGAACCGCGTCATCGGTGATGTGCACGTTATGGTGTTCGGCGTAGCGGGATTTCAGCCCACGCAGCATCAGACACGCGGTGTCGTCGTCCGGCTCGTCGACCTTCACCATCTGGAAGCGACGTTCCAGCGCGGCATCGCGCTCGAAGTACTGTTTGTACTCGCTCCAGGTGGTCGCGGCGATGGTGCGCAGTTCGCCGCGCGCCAGTGCCGGCTTCAGCAGGTTGGCCGCATCCGCGCCACCTGCCTGGTTACCGGCACCGATAATGGTGTGGGCTTCGTCGATAAACAGCAAAATCGGTACCGGCGATTGTTGTACCGCATCAATGACATTTTTCAGGCGCTGTTCGAACTCACCTTTCACGCCAGCCCCTGCCTGCAACAGACCGAGGTCAAGGGTGCGCAGAACAACCGGCTTGAGAGATTCCGGCACGTTGCCCTCTGCTATACGCAGCGCCAGGCCTTCAACCAGTGCGGTTTTGCCGACACCCGGTTCGCCGACCAGAATCGGGTTATTTTTACGGCGGCGCGAGAGAATATCGACCATCTGGCGGATCTCAGTGTCACGCCCAAATACCGGGTCGATTTTGCCCTCTTTCGCTTTGGCGGTAACATCGAGGGTGAATTTATCCAGCGCGTTCTGCAGCGCCGGGTTCAGTTCGCCTTCTTTCAGCTCTGCACCGACCGGACGGCCGACAAACTCCACTTCACCACCGTGATTCTGCGCCAGCTCTTCTTCCAGCTGAACGTCCGGACGCTCGTCTGACTGTGCGTCCAGCAGTGGGCGCAGGCGCTCCAGCTGGCTCTGACCAAGGGTCAGCAGCGGCCACAGACCATCACAACGCGCCAGTTTAGGTTTATCAACCAGCGCCATCAGCAGATGCACACTGCGGATTTGCTCTTCACCATTGAGGGAAGCCAGCATCCAGGCTTCCTGCATCAGTTTCTGTATATCGGCGGATAACTGCGGGCGACTGCGTACCGAGCGCGGTTGATTATCCAGCCAGCCGAGTAAATCCTGCCACAGTGCATCCATATCCCACTCGTAGCGCCTGGCCAGCACCGTCAGGTCACCTTCACCCTGTTCGAGCAGTTTCAGTAACCAGTGCTCTGGCAGGATTTCCGCGTGCGCACGAGTCTGACAAAGCGAAGCAGCCCCTTCCATCGCACGGGCACAGTAAGGGTTCAGACGTCGCAACAGGATGGCTGGATTTTCCATGAATCTCTCTCTTTGTCGGTTCCTGGACACGCTACCGCCCATCGCTGTTTCCCGTGAAGGAGACCAAAGCGCATACGGTCAGGCTGGCAGTTTGTGGGTTTCTTTGCTGAAAGCCCGTTTCATACAGGCACTCAGCAAAAAACTGCGGACAGGAAACCCCGTCCGCATCGGGCTTACGCGGTGGCGCGTTCGTTCCAGGAATCGGAATGAATGATGTTGCCGTCTTTGTAGGTCCAGGTGATTTTTTCGTAACGCAGTTCAATGCGCTCAAGGTGGTTGTGCTTCTCTTTAGAAGGATCCTTGATGTCATACATTTCAGGATTCACTTTCACCACTTTCACGTTTTCCAGTTTGGTGTTGAAGTACTCCACTTCCTGGCCCGCGTCGTTGATTTTGTACCACTTGAATTCCGCAGACTTGAGGGTCTGACCGGTGGTCACAGCCTTGTACAGGTACGGGCTGGACGAGTCGATTTCCTTGGTGAACAGGAACGGGGTGTGGATACGGGTACCGGTCAGCTTGCCGGTGTTGTTGTCAGTCGGGATGTACAGGTTATGCTCCTGAGCGACAACTTCGATGCTGCCTTCACGATCCTGAACGTCCACAGAACCTTTAATGTCCGCGCCGCCGTCGTCTTTCAGCCAAAGATAAACAGGAATTGCCATGGAATTACTCTCCATTGTGTTGTGATGCGCCATCATCCTGCGATGACGCCTGGGTGTGGCCCGGTATCTGACAGGCATTGGCCTGCGGTACCAGACTGATTTCGACACGGCGGTTGAGCGCGCGCCCATCCGGGGTGTCATTGGTTGCGATCGGACGGCTCTCGCCATAGCCCTGCACCGCAAAACAGCTTTCCGGTACATCACCGGTATCACGCATCCAGTTGCGCACCGCTTCGGCACGCTTGAGTGAAAGCGTCTGATTGAGTTTTGGATTGCCGGTGTTGTCGGTATGCCCGGCGACCACAATCAACCAGCCCGGCTTCGCTTTGATACCGACCAGTGAGTTGACCAGCATTTTGGTGGAGCCCGCTTTCAGCACGGATTTGCCGGAATCGAACAGCGACATGCTGTCGAGGCGGACAATTTTCGGTACCGGTTTAGGTTTCGGCTGTGGTTTAGGTGGTGGCGGTGGAGGCACGTACGAACGGATCGCATCCAGCACAGGCATTCGCAGACGCTCCCCCTGATACAGACCAAGGCCCATACACGCCGGTACGCCATTGCGCGCCCAGTCATCCAGCTCTGCCGCATCGTCACGCAGGACAGCAACGGCATCGGCTTTGGGTCCGAAATCATGCATCGGGATACGGTCATAGCGGGCAATATCGAAGCTCACACGCTGCAGCAACTGGTGATTGTTCCAGCCACTGCTGAGCAGCGCAGCAATGGCCGCCAGCGTGAAAATCCCGAGCGCACAACGGAAGGTTCGCCCACGTGGCGTCAGGCCTCGCCCTTCGGGCAGCAGCGGCAGGATAAAATCCGGAAAGGGGGAGATAACCGTACTGTCCGTTCCTACCGGCTGCCAGCCCGCCACCTGCTGCATCGCAGTGTGACGGGAAAGCCATGCAGTCCAGGCTGATGTGGCCAGACTCCCGGCAAGGATCGGCCCCATTCCCCACAGCACCGCGACAGGTGTAATGACAGGAACGTCGGGGTTCTCATCCATAAAGACTGCTTTGATGTGCTGATGGAACCAGCTCATCAGGCTGTTCATCAGCACCTGTTGCTGCATCGCAGGCGACCCACCGGTGGTAACCCATGCAGCGATTGAACTCGGCGCTGAAGATTCACGCCAGACCCTCACCCCTTCCCCCGGGATAGCCGCCTGCCAGAGCAGATCATTCGTCATCGCGCTGCCAACCTGGCCATTCAGAACCAGCGGCACGGAATGCCCGGTTTCTTTACGCAACTGGCTGATTTGCCATCGCAGGGCCAGCAGACGGCTGGTAAGCGCTTCGCTGTCGGCGTGTTTCTGCGGACAGACGCTGACCATCACCGACAGCTGGCGACCCCAGTCAGGTCGCAACCACAGTACCTGGCGGGCGGCCTGTTCCAGATCCTGATGATCCTCCACGCGGATCCAGCACCCCTGCGTGACCGTAAGCACCGGTGACTGCTGTGGCCAGGCCAGCGGCAGATCGCCACAGACCAGCACCACGGGCTGACGGTAAGTGGCTTCCGGGAGGTCATCCAGACGCAGGGTGACGTCATGCTCCGCACGACGACTGGCGACATACAAGAACGCCAGGATAAGCCCCAGCATCGCCAACAGAACAAGCACAAAAACCAGTCGGGTGACCTGCAGGAAGCCCAGGCAGACCACTGCACTCAGCAGGGCGGCCCACAGCGCAAGCCCGCGCTGTTGTGCAGGACTCATTTCACAGCTCCCGGCAGCAAGGTCAGCAGTGTCTGATCCAGCCAGTGGCTCAGCCCCCACCACAGCGCAGCAACCACCACCACACTCAGGCCAATTCGCACGGGCCATGACGCCAGCCAGCCGCCCATTCCACGCCCGGTACGACTTTCCGCCAGGACAGGATGGGTTTGTGGATAACTGAACGGCGTGACATGTTCACTGAGCGCGTTGACGAGTTTCTGGCGCTCCGGATCGTTCAGCGAGCGGAAACTGCCGAGGAACCCCAGCATCATGACCCGCTGGAAGCAGGTCACGACAGCATGGTCAGGCGCCGGTTCACGCAGCACATCGCGCATCCGATCGCACAGCGTATCACCGGCATCCATGGTGCCGAGGAAGTGTCCCTGCAGGGGAATGTCATACCACTGCACGCAGGCATCATCCTCCACACCACGACCTTTGACAGCTTCATCAAGCAGCGCACACTGTGCTGTGAGAATATGCTGACAGCTGGCTTCATCGAGTTCGCTCGCTTTCAGCTCACGCTGTACACGTTCGACATCAGCAATGCAGCGCTCCCACAACGTGCGCCCTTCTCCATCCTGAAATTTCGGACCGTGACGCAGGCTAATCACCTGCAGCCAGGTGTCCTGCAGCAGGGCATCAATATCAATGGACGCGGCCGGGCCGCGTTTGCGCTCACTCATGTTCTCAGTACCGCAAAGAGTTCAAGTTCAGGCTCGCCGAGCATGCCCGGAACGTAAAACATACAGGTCCCACCCTGGAGCATTTCGGTGGCCAGAGGATGAGAGACATCGAGGCTGAAATACTGATTTTCCAGACGCAGTGGAATGGCGGCCGGCACATGACGCAGCGGCGTCAGCGGCACACCCACCCGTGAGGAATTGACGATACTCCTGACATGATCCGGACTGCCGACCTTGCACTGGCGCGGGAACTGTTCCTGCAGCTGTGCCACCGGCATCGGTGAGCGTACGGAGAGGTAGTAATCCGCCCCTTCCCGCAGACGTGGATCATGCAGACGCGCCTGCCAGAAGTGAAGCCGGGCATCATGCTCAAGCTCAATCGCCACCACCCGCGACGGCAGGCTGGCTTCCAGCAGGTCGCCCAGCAGGTCAAAGAGCGGCGGGAAGACGTTATTCAGCTGCTCATGCTGCCAGACAGGAATGGCACTCACCTGGTGTTCCAGCGAGAAGGTCAGCAGGCTGCCCGCAAGGCGTGCCAGCTCCGGGTACAGACGTTCCGGTGGACTTTGCGGGTGACGCTGAAACTGTCCGAGCACGGGCTCTGCGCTGTTCAGGGCATTGAGCAACCAGAACAGAGACACATCCGCCACGGCAAAATCGGCCATGCGCTCGTTGCTTTCGCGTCGCATGTCCATCAGGCGGCTCAGACGGGCACGCAGTTGCGTCATCAGTTGTTCCAGCTGGGTCACCAGCCAGCGGCTGCCCTGCAGAGCCAGCAGTGGCGGAAGCCAGGTTTCGTCGAGTGCCCAGCTCCCCTGTGAATCCTGCTGCAGACGGGCAACCGGACAGGTCAGATAATCACTGTTGTTCTGATGGGCGAAACGCAGCGTCAGCTCTGGCTGCATCACTGCAATCTGGCGGGTATCGTCCCCAAAGGTGTTGCGGACATCCCGCCAGCGCTGGCGATAACGCACAGGACGCTCGGCCACCTCATCGGGTTTGAGGCAGTTGCCGCCATTCGCCCGCAGCAGCGGAAGCGCCAGAACCACCACCACCACTTCCTGTGATTCGCCCTCAAGCGCCAGCACCGGCGGCAGGGAGTCGGCATTATCCGTGTCGATAAGCGTGCCGTCGGGGAAACGGATGTGCAGATGACGGGCCTGCAGACGGCCCAGTTTCAGTGCATCCGGTTCGAAAGTGGCATCAATCATCCCCCAGGGATGGGAGAGGCCCAGTCGGGCGATGCATTCCGCAGACCAGGCCGCATACGCGGCCTGTTGCTGGAAGTGCTGGGGAGAGACCATCTGGCCCCTGCCCCACAACGGTTGTTCCGTTTTCATTGGCTTCCTGCCTTCGCTTATGATTTCGCCTTCGGCATCTGGGAAACCAGTGACAGGTTGACGTCCATGCCTTCCACCTGGAAGTGCGGGATGGCGTACAGCTTCACGCGGAAGAAGCCCGGGTTGTCTTCGATGTCTTCCACAACCACTTTGGCGTCACGCAGCGGGTGAGAAGCCTGCAGTTCATCGCCCGGATCGGTCATTTCGGTGACCAGTCCACGAACCCAGGTATTCAGCTCCAGTTCCAGCAGACGACGGTCTTTGGTGGTACCGATGTTTTCACGCTGAATAAGCTTCAGGTAGTGCGCGATACGCGACAGCAGGAAGATATACGGCAGGCGGGCATTGATGCGGCTGTTGGCCGTTGCATCTGCGGTGTCATACAGCGCCGGTTTCTGGGTCGAGTTCGCCGAGAAGAAGCACGCGTAGTCGCGGTTCTTGTAGTACGACAGGGGAATGAAACCAAGGTTAGCGAATTCAAATTCACGGGTTTCCGGGATCATCACTTCTGACGGGATTTTCACCTGGTTGCCGGTGCCGAGGTCATACAGGTGGATTGGCAGGTCTTTCACTGCGCCACCCGCCTGCGGGCCACGAATTTGTACGCACCAGCCGTTGTTGATGAAACTTTTCACCATGTTGGCGGCGAAAGCGAACGAGGCATTGGTCCACAGGTATTTATCGTGCTCCGGGCCTTTGACCTGCTCAACGTAGTTGAAGCTGCGCACCGGCACGGTGTCCGGCCCATACGGCAGACGACCCAGCACACGTGGCATCACCAGGCCTAGATAGCGCGAGTCATCCGTGTCACGGAAACTTTTCCATTTGATGTACTCCGCGCGATCGAAGTAGTTGCCAATGTCTTTGATGGCCGCGACTTCCTCCATCGAGTCCTTCTGAAAGAACTTCGGTCCCGCGGAACCGATAAACGGCATGTGGGCAGCAGCGGAAACTTTTGATATATTACGCATCAGCGCGACGTCCTGCGCGGACGCATCAAACTCGTACGCAGAAATCATCGCAGCAATAGGTTCGCCGCCCGGGGTGTCGTATTCCGCGATGTAAGTTTGTTTGTACAGGCCGCTCTGGATGATTTCCGGGGAGTCTTCGAAGTCCTGACGCAGTTCGTCTTTGGAGAGGTCGAGGATTTCCAGTTTCACGTTCTGACGGAAGTCGGTTTTATCGACCAGCGATTTCAGGCCACGCCACACAGATTCCACTTTCTGGAACTCGTCGTTGTGCATCACTTCGTCAAGCTGACGGCTGATCTGGAAATCCAGTTCAGCGATGTGGTGATCCAGCAGGGTTTTATCGAGTTTTTCGACTTTCTGACCAGACTTCTGCAGGCACTGCATGAAGACCTGGACTGCTGCGGTAACACGCGCATCAGCGGAGGTTTCCGCCATCACGGTATTGTCTTCAAACCCATTCAGGTCACCAATTTCAGCGACCGGCGTTAAATTAATTTTGTCGAACAGAGAAGCGTATACTCCCCCCTGCGGCAATGTTTTTTCAATGGTGGTGCCGCCGGCCTGACTCTGAGATTCATTATTGACTGACATAAGCATTTTACTCGTCATTATTCCGTTAAAGTTTCCAGATATTAATTCTGGGTCGGGGCAAGCGCATTCAGTTCGCTGCGCAGTTCATCAGAGAGTGCCGGGTCCTTTAAAATAGTTTCCAGTTCTTTCCTGAAAGTGACGTTATCCAGAAGATTGGATTTTAAATCGCGCAGTAAATTACGCATGGCGAGCATCGCACGGAGTTGGGGAATTTGACGCGCAACCGCTTCCGGCTCAAAATCCTTCATATTCTGGAAAGCCAGTTTTACGTTTTCTTCGGAGCCATCGTTAGCGAGAGTATTTTTAACAGTGAGATTAACTTCGGGCTTTAGGTCAGCGAGAACGCTATTGAAGTTGTTTTTGTTGATGTTGATTTTCTCGCGTTCTGACAGCGTCCCTTCCGCCTTGCCATTGCTGTAGTCACCGACACTGAGAAGCTTCAGGGGAAGCTCAACCTTCTTCTGGGCACCACCCGTTACCAGATCCAATTTTATATTTACGCGCGCGCGAGGTATCTCGTTCTGAAATGATTCAGACATAACTATTTATCTCCTGAATGAGTTAGTCCCTTTGTCGTCGGGCTGAGTGTCACCATATAAAAGCAGGGGCTTTTTATTTTAACCAGTAGTTTGCATTAAGGTAAAGCAGACAAAACGGAAATGATAATTTCAGTTGCAAACCTAAATATTTAAGCGTTACTTAAATACCTTGTCACACCTGAGATTGGGGGGCGAAACACTGAGATATTCGAATTGATTAAAATAACAATTCCACGAAATTAAGAATATTCACTCAAAAGTTGTAGGCAAACTCTTAATGATGAAAAATCCTAAAATCATCCAAAAGTAGAATTAGCACGAAAATAAGAAACAAATAGAAACCTTGTGAAATATATTTATTACCCCGGATATAAGACAATCATCATCCGGTTTCATGGAAGGTGTAGCATGTATAAAAAGGAACGTACTTCACCCTTCACCTCGTTTGACGAGGTCGCTCTGTACCACAACAGAGAACTTATTCCCTGTCTGGAATGTGGGAAGCCACTGCAGTTTTTGCCCCGCCACGTCTGGTTTGTACATGGTCTGAGTGCATACGAGTATCGCGAAAAATGGAACATTCCGCAGAGTGTATCCCTGGCTGGTACTGCCTATCTCTCAAAGCGTAGCCAGAACATGAAGGACAGAATTGCCAGTGGCAACTGGGATCCCGAACAGCAGCTGGCCATGATGCGGGAAGCACGCAAAAATCGTGCAGGAACCCCATCAGCGAAGCGAAGAAACCTGTCGGAACTGCATCTCTATCAGACGCGTAAAAAGATCCTGGAACGCAAAATTTGGGAAAAATCACCGGTTATCATTACGGCCTCTCAGGAGCTGAAAGATAAAGCTATTCAGCGGATGAATAGCAGGCAGCAATCAGGCGAGCCCGTAAAGAAGATTTCTGAGGAACTTGGCGTCTCCATCAGCGCGCTCTATAGCTGGGTGAAAAAATCAGGAAAGCAGGAGTGATAATGTTGGGATTTCAAGGCCCCCACCCCGTGCTGTTATACTTCCCTTCCTGACAGTAACAACCGGATACCCTATGACAGAAATCACGCTGGCAGCCAGAACTGCCCACATGGCCTGGTGTGCGCTCATTGCCCTCCACACTGCACTCCAGGACGGAACAGTGGCGTCAGAGGCACAGCAAAACCTATTCATTACCCGCTGGCTGGCTGAAGCAAAACGAACCCGCCGCTTTCCTCGTGAAACCGCACGTGATATCGACTGGCTGCTCAAACAGGGCAGGACTCTGGGCGTTCGGGCCAAGCTACCGTTTAAGCTCAATTTCCTTTGGAATGCGACCACCGGCACTCTGGATGAACAACCTGATCTGTACAGACTAAGTCATGCCCTGGATACGGCCCGGGAATATCACTGGGTTTATCAGGTGCTGGCTGACGACCAGTGGCAGGGGCGTCGGCGTCTGACGCTTAATCCAGAGGTAAATGGTGTCTATGTACTGAAATCGTCGCTGGATACTGCATTCAACGAGGCAGGGAAACAATGTGCACCAGTCAGGGTACGCATTACGGGTAACGTGTCCGGTTTTCAGGCCCTGCTTGAAAGCAGCGGGTGGAGAACAGAACAAGAAGATGCAGACCAATATTTTCTGAATACGCGTGAGCCCTCCTCCCTGACTCCCAGTGGATTATGAGTCACGACCTTAAGCGGTGGCTCTCGCTCACCAGGTAACGTCACCGTCAAAAAAATTCGCGCTCCGGTTACCGACATCATTGGTTGCCCTGTAAATAATGAGCCAACTCTCTGAAGAACGGAAAAAATCATGCAATCTGATGTCGAAACCGAAGCTCCTGATCAAGCCCTGCTGCTCCTGAAAGAAAAACTGTGTGACTGGCGGGATGGTCCTTCACCTGTCTGGCGTTCGACCTGGCCTGTCTTTGAACGTTTCATTGAACGTCATAAAGAGATGCAGCCTGTCTACCGTGAGCTGGCGGCAAATGGCGTAACGGATATTAAACTCTGGAATCTGCTGGAGCAGTTCATTTTTTCAGGGGCGTTCAGCAAGGAAGAAAGCCACGCTGAATTACGTGCCGACTATGATGAACTGGTTGCACTCAATGATTCCATTAGTGAAGCCAGTACCAAGCTTGCAGAAATGATCGAGCGCAGGTCGGAAATTATCAATCAGAGTGGTCATTTCCATTGTGACTGGACGTACAGCCTTTCTGACCTTATTGATGAAGCAGGCAGCGGCAACGCGCATTATGACGGATTTCTGCGAGATGAACTGCAGCCACTGAAGCAGTACGATCTTAAATACTGGCCCGGAATAGCTGACATTCTGCATGTGATCGGACTTGAACACGTTGAGATAGAATTTGCCGATCAATCCACAGCGGCCATCATCAATGCCCGCAGGCCTTCAAAAACTGACTACTTCAGGGCACTCTTTGATCACATTAGCGATCTGAAAACAGGAGACTGGTATAGCCTGCCCAGGAATTTCAAAATGACGGATAACTCACTGGCAACGGTCTGTAACGTGGCGCTGAACTTCCCTGCAGATGACCTGGTAGATGCCGACTTTGTTAAGCGTACCCGCCACCGGCTTAAAGAGCAGGGCTTGACTGCGGGATGGTGATGTTTTGCCGGGCTTTCAGCGGACAGGTTCATCATTGTTGCTTTGTGCCGGCACGACATTCTCGACGGACCAGTCGTGCCGGTTACCGATGTCAGAACGCAGGAGTGATTTTCGAATCAGTTTTCTGACAGCAGGGCTCAGTGCCTCCCAGTGAACAAGCTTAATGCCGAGATTTTCATACGTTGCGCCATTCCTGCGTAATCTGCTGTTCTCTTCCGTTGTGGTGATGTTGACGGATGACCACTCAGAAATTGATGCTTCAAAGTGATCAAAATTCCAGTCACCGGTCTCACGCATCTGGCCAATCAACTGAGTTATCTGAGTCTGAATTTTATGATGGTGTTCACGCACAACCCTGTGTCCCTGATAGATCCCACCCATGCTTTCTATCGCCGTGATTGCGGATTCAGACACCATCCCCGAAAAGCGGGTACAGGAATGAAGTGTACGTGGAAACAGATGGGTAACCATGCCGCGCATATCGCGGTTGGTGACCTGCGGTTTCAGCTGAATGCATACCTGGATAAGGTCAAAAACATCCCTGAGCGTCATTTTTCCTGCTTTCATGGCAAGTCCTGTTCTGGTGTCCGATCACGCTGAATTCTAAACGCCATTATCTGGCCACAGAAAGTCCATCACAGCAATCACCTATACTTTCATTCTCTGCCGATGGAGGTCGTTATGTGTGGGCGATTTTCTCAGTCTCTGACCCGTGAAGAATACCTTGCTGAGCTTGCCGGCAACCCTGACCGTTGTATAGCTGTCGACCATGAACCGATCGCCCGTTACAACGTCGCTCCGGGGACAAAGGTACTGTTGCTGAGTGAGCGAAATCATGCGCTGCATCTTGATGCTGTGCACTGGGGTTATGCGCCTGACTGGTGGACAAAGGTTCCCCTGATCAACGCCCGGGCAGAAACAGCCGCATCGAGCCGCATGTTTAAACCGCTCTGGCAGCATGGCCGCGCCATTGTGTTTGCCGACGGCTGGTATGAGTGGCGACGTGAAAATGGCCAGAAGCAGCCGTATTTCATACACAGGAAAGACGGCCGGCCCATTTTTATGGCCGCTATTGGTAGCCCACCTTTCGAACGCGGCGACAACAAAGAAGGCTTTCTGATCGTGACAACCGCGGCAGACAAAGATCTGATCGATATTCATGACCGCCGGCCACTGGTGCTTTCCCCTGAGGCCGCAACCGACTGGATGCAGCCGGATGTCAGCAGTGATGAAGCAGAGGTTATTGCCCGTGAGCACAGCGTGCCCGCTGAGGAGTTTGTCTGGTATCCAGTGACGCCGGCCGTGGGAAACGTACGAAACCAGGGAAGCAAGCTGATAAAGCCATTACCTCCAGCATAAGATGAAGGCATTCATCACTCGAACCTTTCTTCTTGCAACCTGAACTCCTCTTTTTCTTTTTCCCTTGCCTGGTCAACTTTCTCTCTTAAACTTGCCAGTTCCAGCGTTGCTGCATCAACAATGTCAAGGCGATCCTCTGTCATCAACTGCTCCAGTAGCACTGTTTTTTCTGATAATGTTGAGGCATACGATCCCTGCCACATCGTCGGAATGAACTGCCGTGAAAACTTGTTCAAAACGCGAGCGGCAGATGGACTTTCTTTAATCATCATATAAGCAAGATCGGTCCAGAAATAATTATTATCTGCATGATTAAAAGGACAAATCATCCCCGCAAGGATATCAAAGCGTTGTTCCGGATCTTCTTCACACCAGCTTTTCGCAACGGCCACTGGCACATCGGTAAGTGGTAACGAATGTGAGGACAGGCGGAACGATAAAATATCCACGGGAACCTTATTAACAACTCCTTTCATTGAACTGATCGCGTCAAGAATAACTCTCGGGTGAAATTCAGTAACAATTTTAAGGAGCTCACGGATCGAGCCTCTGAACTGGATATGTTTATTCTCAGGAGAGAAAATTGCCTCAAGCAACAGCATTAAATCCTTATCTTCAGCACATCTGAATACACGGCGGGCAACTTCAGTCATGCTATGCAGATTGGCATCTGACGTGTTCAGATAACCTTCATTAACCAGTTTGACGAAAAGTGAACGCGAGAAGGATATCAGAGATTCATCATGACTATAATCACCATCGCCCTCGTTATAAAATCGCATGTTAAGGATTTCAATACAGGAGAAAGGTCCATTTTCATGGTGCCAGAGAGATTGTAAAATTTCTGTCAGTACATCATCTGAAATCAATTTATGTTTTTGACCATAGGCCAGATCGCGATATGGGAAGACATCAATATCAGGGTTCTGTAAGTGTTTCAGGATCCTTGCTGTACTTTTTTCATCGACCGGGAGACAGAGTTGCAATGAAGCAAATACGCTCTGCATATCCGACCGGGAGACATATTCATCCATCACAATATCAAACAGGATTTTGTTATCTTTATAAATACCCTGGAGTATACCCTGTACAAAAGCGAGATTTATTTCGTTCTTGCCCGTCTGATAAATAATGGCATTCATCAAATCCAGTAGATTCTTTTTATCAGGATAAGCAACCGCGATTTCATATGCAAAGGCCACAATCTGCCTGCGGTTATAATCTCCATACAAAGCAGCGAGAATGATCTTCTCCAGCAATTCAGGTTGATTTGATGCTATGTCCCGTGCAAGTGTCTCAGCTACAACGACGGCTACATCAGATCCGTGCTTGATTGTGTGGCCGTCCGGACTGCGCTCTTCTAGCCCATAAAAGCTCTGGAGCTTTGTCAGAACGAATGTATTTAATCTACGTTCAATGGTAACAGGTTTAATTTCGTCTGTTAATTGAAGCAATTCCGTAGCTGCTTCCTGCCCCATTTTCTCTGTATCAAACCGTAATGCCGTGCAGGCCGCATCCCATAGATATTCGCCACCGTCAGAAAAGGCATATTCCCGGACAAAAGAGATTAGCTGCTCCCTGATACAATCGAGTCTCCATAAGTTTCTAAGATGAGAAGAAACTACTCTGATACCTTCATGGAGCAGTTCAGGCCTCTGCTTAAGTGTTCGTTCAAGGAACACCAAGACAGAAGAATACCAGTCATCAATTTCATCGTACGTCGAAGGTTCATAACCATAATCGCGAACGTCTGATCCAAAATCAAACCCGTATGAGGACATAAAATCACGGGTTTTCAGTAATTCTGAAATTAACTTTAATGCAATATCAGGATTATTATCCAACAGACTTTCTATAATTTTAAGACGCTGCTCAACCGTCGCACACGTTCCGGAAAGACGAGCGCCAAAAAGGCTTTTAAGGATATCGAGTACAGAATTACTCCTTTCGCCTGCGTCTTCTTTAAGGGCAAATTTGGTCAGTAAACTGACACTATCTCCGAAATATACACAATCATATGCCAGCGAACGAAGCAGACGCGTAATCCGGATAAATGCAGGATTTCCACGACTCAGAAACAATTCACCGACATCACTACTTCCAAGGCGCCCAATAAAATTTAGCGTATCATTTGGCGCAACAGGTGCCACATTAGATACATACGAAAAGACTAAGTCATAATTATTATCCGGTTCACTATGACATGTTAATAACATCTGCTCAAAACATCCATTAACAGACAAAAGATTTTGTGCGAATTTTATGGCTTCCGTTGAATGTGATAAATAGCCAAGGCGTCTGGTGAATGAGGAAAACAATCGTCGGTTTTTATCCGGGTTGATTATTGATAATAGATGACCTGCAGGTATATTTTCTAAAGCCAGTGAAGCCAGCCTGTTCGCAACAGGAGGAGGCAGAATAGACATCCATACATCGCGTTTCTGTGCCAAATCCCGTCGGTACAGTTCTTTTGAAAACTCATATAACTTATTTACACGGATACCGGATACTTTACCCAGACTGGTAAGTTCATGGCTGTACCGACCACTTTCCTCATACTGAAAGGAATATACCAGGGAAAGTACCTCCCCTGCTTTTTTGATCTCTTCACTTTTTTCATGGCGCTGATAAAAAAGACGTTCAAACAGAACGTCATCCTTCAGACTGGATATGTTTTCATGGGTACCAATACTTCCTGCCAGCGCGATTGCCAGTCGGGCATTACCACCTGAAAACGCCGCTATTTTAACCGCGTTATCATGGCTGATATGCGTATATTTTCTTACTATTAATGCTTCGATTAAGGAGTCAGAATTAGGCTCCATTGAGATCACATCGGTGCCTTCAGGCAGATACTCCCTGACATCATATTCTACCGTGAGCAGACTTACTGAACGGTTCCCACGGTGGAGAATTTCACTCAAAGCTCTGTGCATGTCCTGCGAGCAGTTATCCACAATCAATAAGGCTGCCTGATGGGTTGCTATCAGCTTTTCCAGAAGGGCGGCCGGCGTTGGTTCGGGTGAGAAGCTGGTGTCGGTGTAGTAAACAAAATCATGCGAAAGGGGATTACATCCGGGCACGGGCTCGAACAGAGCCTGCACCAGCCGGGTTTTCCCGACTCCGGAAAGGCCAATCAGTCTTACTGCAGTTCCGGGTTTCCTGAGGCGGTCCTGTAACGAACAGAGTGTGGCAACAGATGTTAATTTTTCTCTGCTGACATGGCTACGCTCTACCAGCTTGATTTTCTCATCGATGAGAAATGTGCTTTCCCCTCCGCTACGTTCTCCTGACCAGTTGTTATACCCCTGCCAGTTACTGGTTGTATTTCCGAATACTGAGCGCAGCCACAGGCTCTGGGGGGACTGGCGTACCATAGCAACGAAGTTTTTGACGGCACGATAAATCTGGTCGTCACGGGAGGCCGGCTTGCATATTCCGGTATGATCTGCAGGAATTATTGTCATCGTGGCGTTCAGACCCGGGTCTGAACTGTCGGGCTTTACGATCATCCCTATCCATGGGGTCCGTTTCCCTTCCCCCAGAATCAGATGATTAACCGGATTCTTAAATGTCCACTGGCGATACCAGACATTCAGGGCCCTTAAGTCTGCATTGTTGCGGAATAAATATGCCGAGACGAATGTTGGTTTGTGACCAGCTAATCTTATAAGTATGCGGGGTAATAACCTGTTCCCCAGGCTTGAAACATCTGAACCTGCATGTGGCGTTCCAAGAAATGCAACGCCGGTCACTCTGCAGAGCAAATCTCTGGCCTCAGAATTGTCGGAACGGTCACTGGCAAGCCGCATCATTTGCTTGATAATCAGTCCGCCCAGGCTGTGACCGATCAGAATAATCTCTTTACTCAGGATGTCTTTATGCAGAAGAAATGCGTCAAAGATATTTTCGGCCAGATCCTGAAACTGCATACCGGCGTCCGTTACTGAAACAGCTGCCGAGTCATATTCGATTGACCAGATACATAACCCGGGAACATCATGACACAACCAGTCTGGCCAGAATTCCTGCCTCTGAATCCCTCCCATCCACGTGTCCCGGTAGTCACCTCCCAGTCCATGGACAAAGACAACGTGTTTAGCGGCACTGACCTGCCCCGCCATGTGATGAATGGATGTCATGCCTAACCACCTTAATGAATAGCTGTAGTTTTCCGTGTGCAGAAATGGGAGCGAAGTGCCAGCCCATAATATCGGCTTCCCGATAACTTTCTTCAGCCAGCCAGGGAGCCCTTATCCTTTTACTTGCTGCTCTTTTGTTCCTTGCGGGCCAGCGCCAGCAGCTCACCCTGCAGGGTGCGGGTTTCCTCGCGCGCACCTTTCAGTTCGGCCTTCGTTTCCTTCAGCTGGGCGCTGAGATGCTCGCCGGTGGTGGTGAGCCGGGCGATCTGCTCGCGCAGCGGCAGCGCTTCGGCGCGCAGTTCGCGTACCTCGCCGAGCAGCCGGTCGCGTTCGGCCACCACTTCCCGCAGCACCGCCAGTTCACCTTCCAGCGTCGTCACTTTCGCCAGCGCCGCGTCGCGCTCCTCATCGGCCTGCGCGATATCCGCATCCGCCTGTTCACGGGCCGCCAGGGTGTCGGCGTCGGCCTGTTTCACCGCCGCCTGCCACAGCAGGCCCAGCTGGCCGGTCAGCAGCTGCGCCAGGTCAGGCGGCAGCACCGGGACCTGCGCCGTGCGCTGTTCGCGCAGCCGGCTGCGGAATGCGCGCATTACCGGGGAGATGTGCGACAGCGAGCCGCCGCCGAGGTGGGCGCGGACCTGGTCGTTGGTGGGGTTCGGGGTGCCGGCGGCGATAAGGGCCGCGGCGGCGTCTTCAATCCGGCGGGTGATGTCCGGCGGGACGTTGCTCATGAGGTGCTCCGGGTCAGTCAGGAATGATGGCCCGATCTTACGCCTCGCCGAAATAATACACAATACACAAAAATACATTTCATACATACAATACAGAGAATACATGGAATACATACAATACATTTCGTACATACAAATCGTCAGTACATACACTCCGTACTGTTTTCCGCCGGCAGATCCGAATTCTGGCTGTTCCGGATCTTCACGGCCCCTCCCTCCGCGCAGCACCGCGTAAACACCCTATGCTGTAGTAGCATTCCCACCCGCACGCAACATGTTGCGGTTCCTCCCTCCCCTGCCCTCTGCCGCTCACCGGCATAAAACTGCGCCCGGGTGCGTTCCGGCCTGTGTTACACTTCCGAAAACATCAAAATGGACAGAAAGTCGGATCACATCGCGATCACCATTCTTTAATTTATAAGCGTGGTTATATGGCTGCGTATTATCAGGCAAGTAATCGTATTCAGCCGTGAATATCGGGTGCGTGATGGTTTTAGCCGTGATGGTCAGGTGACGGAATGACCGCCGGAGGATGTTGGGGGATTTCCCACAGTGATGGTGCCGGAAGGAAATTATTTCAGGACAAAATAAAAGGAGTTCAGGATGGGACGAACTGTACCGATCAAAGCGGGTGGGAGGATGTGTGCATCAGGGAAAGAAGTTATCCGGTGTTGCCCGGATCAGCGCGCGGGGGCGACAGTGAAGCCCTCCTCCGGAAGCCCGTCATAATGGCGGCGGTTATCAGCCCGGTATGGGTACCTGTCGTCTCCTCAGCCGTCGGGGGCATCATGGCCATCGCCGGCGGTATCGTCACGCAGCAGATCATTGCCGGAAAGGAGAAACGCGCACACGAAAGGAAGATCGCGTCAGAGCGGGCTTATCTCGGCAGCCAGCTGCTGGTCAGCCTGATGGAGTTCCGTGACCGCTGCCAGGACTTTGCTGACTGTCCTGAATGGCCCGGAATGATGATCCCCGCCCCGCCGGGTCTGGTGGATTTTGAAGATACAGAGGGTGACTGGTCGGTTCTTCCCGGGGCACTTCTCCTGAGGATCAGACGTCTGCCTCTGCTGCAGAAAAAATTCAATCAGGCAATCAGGGATTGTTTTGAAGAATATGGCGCAGATTTCGAGTATTCGGAGGTGGCCACGCACAGATACCGGAAGCTTCGTCAGGAATGTGAGTCTCTGGTTACCGAGCTTTGCATACTGTGCAGGCTGCCGTCTGATGTTTATTTTCCTGAGTTGCATGAATCAGGTCACCCAACAAATTAAGGGCCAGCGCATGAAAACATCCCAAAAATCCATTTCACAGCAAAGTATTGATCTGCTGCGGCACTGCCAGCATCTGCAGTCGGAACAGGACGGCATTCGCCGGCCTGAGCCTGGTCACGCCGGCGTTGCTGCAGATGAGACGCTGGATGACTTTGCACAACAGATCCAGACTGCCTGTATGTATGCGTCAATGACCGATCGTCTGCTGGCTATGCAAACCAGGCTTGCTGATCTTGGCCGCCAGCTGGAGTCCCGGGAGCTGGTCGAGGTTCCGGTCGGCCGTGACTACGCCGACGCAGCCCTGGACTGGTTATCAGCGCAGGCCGGCTCGCCAGCACCACAGGGAGATCAGAATTGAACATGCTGACTGTCCAGGGGCAGTTTCCGGGCCCGTCAGGCTATAGCAACCCTGGCACGGCACCGTTGCCGGTGGCCATTGACTACCCTGCGGCTCTGGCGCTTCGCCAACTTGCCATTTTGCACGATGATCTGCCCAAATATCTCCTTGCGCCGGAAATCAGCGCCCTGCTCCATTATGTGCCGGATCTTCAGCGCAAAACCCTCTTTGCCACACTCTGGAACACAGGTGCGCGCATCAACGAAGCGCTGGCGCTGGGCCGGGCAGATTATCATCTGGCGCCACCGTATCCGATCGTACAGCTGGCCACACTGAAGCAGCGTACTGAGAAAGCGGCCCGTACAGCAGGACGAGCGCCTTCCGGCCTGGTACCACACCGGATGGTGCCTCTTTCTGATCCCCAGTACGTCAGCCAGCTTGAAATGATGGTGGCCACACTCAAAATCCCGCTGGAGCGCCGCAACAAAACGTCAGGAAAAATGGAAAAGGCGCGTCTGTGGAATATCACTGACCGGACAGTACGCACCTGGCTGGGGGAAGCCGTCGATGCAGCGGCTGCAGACGGGGTGAGATTTTCTGTCCCCGTGACGCCTCATACGTTCCGCCATTCGTATGCAATGCACATGCTGTACGCCGGCATTCCGCTGAAGGTGCTGCAGAGTCTCATGGGTCACAAGAGTCTGAGCTCGACCGAGGTCTACACCAAAGTCTTTG
Source organism: Lelliottia sp. JS-SCA-14 (assembly GCF_035593345.1). Lineage (NCBI taxonomy): Bacteria > Pseudomonadati > Pseudomonadota > Gammaproteobacteria > Enterobacterales > Enterobacteriaceae > Lelliottia > Lelliottia sp. JS-SCA-14. Next base: position 103,497 of record NZ_CP141607.1, read on the forward strand.
CGCTCGATGTCGCAGCGCGGCACCGTGTGCAGTTCCAAATGCCAGAGTCTGAAGCTGTTCAGATGCTTAAATTAATCAGTAGGGTATAAGCAGCTTTAACTAACTTTAGATGGACTGTGAACCGTGATTATGGATTAAAAACCGTTAATTTGACGGTTCTTAATCCACATTAGTGGGGATTAAGGTCTCAGCGGCATGTAAGCCTCAACTAATCTTCTTCATTTCAATGAAATACTACTGGTTGGTGAGAGTAGACACCGATGGGTTTGACCATTACAACGAGATATTTATACACAGTTATTATTGAATATAACCAATAAGTTAGATCCTTAAAGAGATCCTAATGTGATCCAACAAAGATCAAAGGAGATCCCAGTAGCTGTATCATGTTGATAATTAAAATAAAATCGGTACTTGTGATGGACTTAGAACCGCTCTTTATGGGCTATGAACCGCTAAAGATGAACTATAGGCCGTTTTAAATGGGCTGGCGACCAATCTTGATGTTCTAAAGACCGTTAGAGAAATGGACTAAAGACCGATTTTCCCGTTTTCTTTTGTTGATAGTAATATATATTAAAAACAATGGCATACGTGATAATTTAATTTGTATTCACATTTAATCCACAGGGTTATACACATATCATTTTTCCATTAACTTGCTATCTCGATCTCCTGCATCAATAATGTGGGCTAAGGTCCGCTCAAGTGGATTAAAGGCCGCTCAACTCGGATAAGTAAATATGCCAAAAATTGATAAAGATCCTGCTGTTGGGACTAGCATGCAGCTCAGTGACAGCTCTCCAATCACTTCAAAGATGGTTGGGGGTAATGTGCTCAGACATACAAATAATCACACAGTACAACCTGTAGCGCTTATGAGACTTGGGTTGTTCGTGCCTACTTTGAAGACCACAGACAGAGCTAAACGTTTAACCAAAACGACTATTGATGCGACCGAAGAATTAATCCAGCTGAAAATATCCCAAGCCGAGGGTTATGAAAATGTAACCATCACTGGCACTCGTTTAGATATGGATTCTGACTTCAAAACTTGGATTGGTGTCGTTCGAAGTATTGCAGAACATGGTAACTCTGACGGCATGGTTGAGATGTCTATAACTGAGTTAGCTAAACTCTGTGGATTCCCAAGTACTGAGGTTCGCACTCGTCTACGCAAGAGGATAACAGATTCATTACAACGCATAATGAGTGTCGTTATTCATCTGCAAATGAAAACCGACAAAGAGAAAGATGAGAGCGATGGCCTAATGCTGCATCTCATCAAAGATGTGCAATACAGCGATAAGAAGAATTTCGTCACATTTTCCGCTGATCCGCGTCTTAGCGAGCTTTATGAAGTAGATCACACCGTGCTGCTTCACTTAAAAGTTATCAAAACATTGCCCCGCAAGGAATCAGCTCAAGCAATCTATACATTCATAGAAAGTTTGCCTAAGCGCCCTGCTCCAATTTCGATCAAGCGATTGCGCGATCGCCTCAACCTTCGGTCTGCGGCTATCGGTGATCAAAATCGAACCGTCAGAAAAGCGATGGAGGTGCTAAGAGACATCGGATACGTTGAGTATGAGGAAGTTAAAAAAGGAAGATCGTCATATTTCAGAATCCTCAGAAGAAACCCTAAGTTAATTCTTGATTCGATACCAGATGACGAGCCAGGCGGCGATAGCAGAGATAGTGCTAGTAAGCCTATGAGCGAAAAGCAAAAAGCTTTATTTGACGCTGTTTCATCAATTGATGAGTCGGATTTAGAGAAGGTTTTGCAGGCACTAACGGCTCTTAAGAAAAAGTAATCGCGTCAAAATGGACTAAAGGCCGCAATGTACGGACCTTAGTCCATCTAAGTGTTATCCTGACGGTCGTCAATCCATCTAATCTTCTTAATCCTTTGATTCATAGCTATTCATGGTTAGTCTGCGCGACTCAATCTACGGTTTTTAGTCCATCTTGAATGTGTTAAATCAGGAAGGAACTGCAAATTAGCTGCTTTTTACCCTCTTCCGCCATCGCTTCTCACCCTAGTCTCCTCTTACAACGGTTCACAGTCCATTTAGGGTGTAACTTCATCTCCGCGCTGGTTTTCAGTCCATCCAAACTTCATTGAACGGACTACAGACCATTTTTGCGGTTTTCAGTCCATGTTTGTGCAGTTAGATGATTGATAGAACGAATGTTCTTTTTTTGGAGGTAAACCCGTAACTGGAGGGGAAAAAAACTGCACCACGTAGATGCAGTTTCGAAAGAAATGAGATCGTTCAACTACTCTTCAGTACTCAATTTCTCAGTTATGAAGGCTTCAAACTCAGCTAAAAGTTCGTTACTTATACGGTTAAATTCAAACCTGGTTTTACGGCCAGAAGCATTCTTACTTATGCGCGCGTACTTATCTTTGTTGTCGAAAGATGCGAGATCATGTGTATCCCATCCTTTGGAAGACGGTTTGTCATCGAGCTGTTCTACAGCTACGGTAATCTTTTCCATGACCCGCTTTTGAGCCTCTGCCACATCATCTATATCTTCACTATCTATTCCCTTTCTCACCTGACCTACAACATCGGCCAGTGAAAAATTGTTGTTCTCAACAAACTTCTGCAGCCGGAATAGCCGGCTATAAAATGAGTTAGGAATGCCTTCGTAATCAGGGAAAAGAGCGATAAGCGAACTGTCAATTCGTGCCGCTTGAACACGCTTGAACACGGAAACATGGCTAATTCCCAAGAAAATCGCCAGTTCATCATTTTTTGTAAAGCCGTTCTCTTGCATCAATTGTATGTATTGGAACCCTACTTCACGGTATGAGAATCTCCGAGAAGTTTGTGCGGCGGTAATGATTGATTTGATATCTTCAGCAGAAAGTTCATCCGGGAGTACCCATAACGGAAGCTCCTTTGCGGCTTGAATACAACAGAAGCGTCGACGGCTGCCTTCTATCAATAAATAAATCCCATTCCTCTTGACCGCCACCCCTTCTATATCAACGCCTCTGGCTTTGATCTGCTCTAATATGTCCCGTACAGCGTTGAGGCTAAGTGCTTCCTGGTTACGGGGGTTCATCGGATGAACGGCCGTTTCCTGCTCTACCTTCTCAGCGGGGACAATGACGTGTTCTGCTTCGAGCTTAATACCGTTATGGAGCGTGAACAGTTTCTTCAAGCGAGGTGCCGATTTCAGGCCAGCAAGTCCTGAACGGTGGCCTACTTCAGTCCGCTTTGGTGCATTAAGATAGCGGGATTTATCACTCCCAATATGTTGTTCATCACTCATGGGTTAACTCCTTGCTTCGCGGAAAAACTTTTGATCTCGTTAATAAATTGCTGGTAGACCAACATTACCGATTCTTCTGCTACATCAAGTTGCTTCGCAGAGCACAGTTCCTCAGATTTTTTGATATCGAGTACTGTTCTTCCCCGGGAAGCGGCGGCCTTAAATGCTTCTGAATTTTTGATCGATGCTGACATGAATAGGTCTTGGACTGTTCGAACAAGTTTGTCTAGTACAATTTTTTCGTAGGGACTTTTGTCATCAACATTAACCGCTAGAACCTTAAACCACTTAAGATTGTCACCTTTGCTAGGAGATTGTTTGAAACGTTCACTGATGGTGAGCATAAAGTCGGTAGTCGAAGCGTAATCGTATTCCCGTGGAGACACCGCAACAAGAATGCCATCTGCAGCTTCGTCTGCTGCCCAGATTAGAGGTGAGTCTTCTGGAGGAGTATCAATAATGATCAGGTCATATTTTTCCTTCAGTACTGGCAGAATAACTTCTTTGAATCGTAAGAGCAGTTCTGTGCGTTCGTCTTTTGAACACTGCCAGTATTTGTCTTTGAATCTTGCATCAGTCGGGAACGCAGTTATTACATCTAGATTTGGGAGATGTGTTGAGAATGGCATACTTGCGATGATCTCTGCTTCAGAATACCCCATGTCGAGGTATTTTCCGTACTCAGAGTCTTCTTCATAAACGCCCAGGATTGCATCAATAGCTGTAAGGAATACATCATCCTCAGAGACACTTTGAATCATCCCACTACCAATTGATCCT